>DATBLC010000345.1:0-5114 GCA_036555515.1 Binatia bacterium | reverse complement strand
CTATGAGATTTTTCATGAAGGGATCCGAATCTTGGGACTGAAGGTGGTGGAGAGAGGGGAATTTAGAGAAGACGTATTTCGCACCCTGACCGAGCAATGTCGCGACCCGCAGTATGTCGGGTTGGATGTGAAGGCGATGGTAGCGGGAAACAATGTGTGTGCGCGGCGCTATTTGGGGTTAGTGGAGAAGTTTGGACTTGGGTTTGTCGAGGCCGCGGGCCAGAAGATGATTGCGGACTCGGAAGAGAAGGCCAGAGCCAAGTTGCGCTCCATGCCGGACGGCACCTGGCGTTCAAGGATTTATTTCACCGCGCTAGACCAGAAGGACCGCAAGGCCGTGCCGCTACAAGTCATGTGTACCATGACGAAGCGAGACGAGGACCTTCGCCTGGACTTTGGCGGGACCAGTGCTCAATTGGCCAACGATACCAACTCCACGCTGCCGAGCACGTTGGCCCATATCGCCATCGCTTTGACCAACACACTTTTCTGGGACGTGCCATGGAGCGACGGCAAGATGCGTCCGGTTCGGGTCACCGTCCCGGAGGGCAGCGTGCTCAACTGCCGCTTCCCGGCCGCCTGTGGCTTCGCTCCATGGGTGGGACAAGTGTTGGTCTCGGCGCTCTGCGAGTGCATCAGTAAGATGCTTTTTGCTGCGGGCCGCTACGACGATATCAATGCAACCTGGTTCAGCCTGTGGTACGCGGGCGGACCCGGTTATCTGTACGGCGGCCACAATCGCGAGGGGATACGGACCGCTCAAGGCATTTATGACATTCACGGCGGTGGTCTGGGAGCCTCGCCCGCGCGGGACGGTGTCGACACGGGCGGCCATATGAATATCCCTTCCGGCGGCATCAGCGATGTGGAGCGGATCGAGATGCAATACCCTTTTCTCTATTTCACGCGCAATCACAACCGGGACGGTTCCGGCTACGGAAAATATCGCGGTGGGGTGGGAAGCTACCGGATCTTCATCATCTACGGGTCACAGGATTTCTCCGCCGATTATAAACCTTATGGCGGTATTCCCCAAGGATGCTTCGGCCTGTTTGGTGGCTACCCGGTAGGTAGTGGCGGGCTGAGAGCGATCTTTCACACCCGCCCCGACTTCCCCGAGCGCATCCGGCGGGGCGAATATCTTACCGAAATCGGCGACATTGAGGCGAAGGGCTGGGGAACTATCTACATCCCTGAAGGATCGCCGGAGCGGATCGGTGTGCCCGAATTTGGTCTGGTCGCCGACTATGTGGCCGGCGGCGGCGGATATGGCGATCCCCTGGACCGCAATCCGCGCGCGGTAGTTAGAGACGTTCGGAACGGGGCGACCTCGCTCGCAGTAGCCCGGAGCACCTATGGCGTGGTCGTGGATCCTCAGACGCTTACCCTGGATGCGGCCAAGACGGAGGTGCGATGCCGCGAGATCCGCGAGGAGAGGATTGCGCGGGCCCGTGCGCCGGCTCTGCCGACGCTGCCGAGTAGCAATGGCCGGGAATGGGAGACAATCCTCAGATGTCACGAATACCTGGAGATCGCGCGCGACGGCGCTGAGGCATGCTACCGCTGCATCCGCTGCGGTTATCTCTTTTGCGCCGCCGATGAGAATTACAAGAAATACTGCGTCAAGCGAATCGTGACACTCGAACAGTTCGCGCAGCGCCCGCTGCCAAACCACGGGCTCTACCTCGGACAGCTTCAGGAGTACATTTGCCCGGGCTGCGCCACTTTGCTTCAGGTCGACGTTTACTGTCCGTCGCTTGGAGGAGACGAGGATCTCTGGGATATCCAAATCGGATCGCTCGAGCGAACATAATGAAAGGAGAACAGAGATGAAAGCAATCAGGCTCCGAACTATCTGGTTCGCGATTCTAAGCCTATTTTGGCTTTGCTCACCTGTCACGCTCATCGCCCAGGAAAAGCCGCGGATTCTACGATGGGCAACCTGGCCGGCCGGGTCAGTGAACCACGTGATGACGAGTGCCATGGCCAGCGTGGTCGATAAGTATGCCAAGAGTTCTTCGCGCGTCGCGTCCTATGGCGCGTTTACCGACTACATCCCGCTCATGAATCGAGGTGAAACCGATTTCGGAATCCTCAATGCGCTCGAGGCGTGGGCGGCATATCAGGGCATGGTGCCGTACTATCAAGAGAAGCATCGAAATCTCCGGGTCATCTGGGCCGCGCCGGCAGGCAAGGTATCGGTTCTCGTCAGGGCCAACTCCAAATTTAAAAAGCTTACGGATCTAAAAGGCGCCACGGTGGCAGGAGGCTACGACGCGCATATGGGTTGCCGCTTCCTGTCCGAGGCCGTTCTGGCAACCGCCGGCCTCACGTTCAAAGACATGAACCTTATGCCCGTCTCCGGCGTCCTGACGGGAATCCAGGCCGTCATGGATGGTCGTGCGGAAGCGGCCACATGCGCATCCCCGGGCATGCCGATCATCCGGGAAGCCGATGCCAGAATTGGCGTTCGTTGGCTTCCCGTCGAAACTAATCCAGAGGCAGTTACAAGAATGCGGAAAATTTTCCCCGGCTCCTTCGCAGACAGCTTGAAATCAGGCGAGGCTCCCGGAGTCAAAGAGACAGTTCCAGTTGTCGGCTACCACTTTTACTTGAGCTCATCGACGAAAACGGACGAGAAGACCATCGAGCAGGTATTGAAAACATTATGGGAGCACAATGAGGATCTATTTAAGATCAACCCGCAGCTAAAATATTGGACCCACGACCAGGCTGTACAGGAAAATGTAGCTATTCCTTATCAGCCGGCGGCCATCCGCTTTTTAAAGGAAAAGAGAGTCTGGAGACCGGAAATGGATAAGGTTCAACAAGAACTCTTGGCTACGAAATAGAGACCTTCGATGGCCGATCCGGGTCTATCCACCGAACTCGTGGACGAATTTCAGGGTCGCTACCGCACCCTGGCTGGATTGCCAGGAATTGGTTTGCGCATCCTGCTTGTCCTACTGCCGGTGGTTGGAGCGATCTATATCCTGAATCTCCCTATGTACTTCGGCTTGCTCATATGGAAGGAGCAGTACCTGGGGTTGTTTTTGGGTATGATCTTGGCGGCGATCTATCTGGCGGTGGTCCCCAGCCAGAATAGTTCCCGCACACATCTCCCCTGGTACGACGCGGTGTGTGCATGTCTCGGCCTAGCTTGCGGATTCTACATCGCTGCCTACTTTCCCCATCGTTCGGTTGGGGTGAAACCTGCGTTCGAGCCCTATCTGGGAGCAGTCGCTGTGCTTCTTGCTCTCGAGGGTACGCGCAGGCTGATAGGATGGAGTTTTGTAATCATCACGGCGGTGTTTTTATTCTACGCTAGATTCGCGCATTTTTTTCCCGGCCTCCTTTATAACGATGCTGTTTCTTTGGATCGGCTCGCCGCCTACATGTATCTAGACCCCAATGCCATGCTCGGGGATGCGCTTGAGATTGCGGCGACCATGGTCCTGGCCTTTGTATTTCTGGGCAACATGCTGTTCGAAGCGGGTGGAGGTCTCTTCTTCACCGAGTTGGCCCAGTCCATCATGGGGCGGTTTCGCGGTGGGCCGGCAAAAATCTCGGTGGTCGCCAGCGGTATGTTTGGCAGCATCAGCGGTAGCGCCGTGGCCAATGTCATGGTTGACGGTTGGATCACGATTCCGATGATGATCAAGTCAGGATTCCGACCGCATTTTGCGGCTGCCATCGAGGCTTCGGCCTCGACGGGAGGGATTATTATGCCGCCCATTATGGGCGCGGCCGCCTTCCTGATGGCGGAGTTTCTGGGCATTCCCTATTCTCAGGTCGCCATTGCGGCGATCGTGCCGGCACTCCTCTATTTTCTGGTGCTGTTTGTCCAGGTCGATCTGGAAGCGGCAAAACTTGGTCTCCAGGGCCTTGCCAAAGAAGAGATCCCGCCGATCCGTCAGGTCTTAAGAGGCGGCTGGATCCCGGTATTCGCATTAGGAGCTCTTATTTATGCGCTTTTCTACCAGAACATGGACCCTTCCATGGCTGGCATATTGGTTACTTTGCTGCTTATCGTTCTCGCCTTTGTGCAGCGTTTCCGCTTCAAGCCGGGACTTTTCATCGAGGCCTTGGAGAAAACCGGGCGCGCTCTTCTCGATGTCGGAGTGATAACGGCCTCGGCGGGCCTGATGGTCGGGGTCCTTAACCTCATGGGGCTGGGATTCACCTTGTCTGTTATCCTCATACATTTGAGCGGCAGCAATGCATTTTTGTTGCTGACGGTAAGCGCGATCGCAAGCTTTGTGCTCGGCCTCGGTATGCCAGTGATCGCTTCCTACGTGATCTTGGCTGTGCTTGTCGGACCAGCCTTGACGCAATTGGGCGTAGTTCCCATGGCGGCCCATTTGTTCTTGATTTTCTTCGCTAAGGCAGCAGGAATTACGCCCCCGGTGTGCGTGACTGCGTATGCGGCTGCATCGATCGGCCGTTGCGATCCCATGAAGACCGGCTGGACCTCGACGCGCCTGAGCCTGGTGACCTTTGTCGCCCCCTTTGTTTTTGCCTTCTCCCCAGCTCTGCTGCTCATTGGTTCCTGGCCCGAAATACTATTGGTTGTTACGACCACGACCATGGGCTCCGTTGCCATTGCGGTATCCCTGGGTGGTTACTTGTTTCGACCCCTTTCTATGATTAAGCGGCTATTGATCGCTCTCGCTGGCCTTTTGTTAGTTTTGCCTCCCAATGCCGGTGTTCCCCTCAATTGGGTCATTTTCATCAACGCCCTAGCAGCAGTTCTCGCCCTAGGAATTTGGCTTGATGAACTGCGGCGAAAACGCGCTCAGGCGCTATTGTCCCCGGAGTTTAAATCGCAGGAGATATGAGCAGGCTAAATCGTTGGTCGCTGTTGGGAGTTCAGTTGAGGGTCGATGATCTCAACCTCGTTGATCAAGTTCGCGCAAGTGTCGGTACGATGACTGGGACAGAAGTGTTTAATTATGAACATTGAGATCGACCCGGTTCGCTACGAGATGTTCTTGCACCGTCTGTGGGCGATTGGGGAGGAAGGGCGCATGACGCTGCAGCGGGTGACCGCGTCGCCGATTGTCTCCCAGGGCGGTGAATGCATGAGTTCGTTCTACGACGCCAAGGGCACCATG
>DATBLC010000344.1:0-94760 GCA_036555515.1 Binatia bacterium | reverse complement strand
CCGCTTCAACGACATAGTCCGGGAAATGAGCGAACACTCGCAATTCGTCATCGTCACCCACAACAAAAAAACCATGCAGGCTGCCAATGTTCTTTACGGCATCACGATGGCGGAACCTGGTGTGTCCAAAGTGGTTTCCGTGCGCATGAACTAGCCGCGCGGCGCTTCCGCCGTTGCGGGTTTCCAGTTTCATGGTTCGGGTCATCTCGAGCCTCTAAACCCGTATTCAACAGTTGAACTGAGGTGCCCGGAAGCGAGGTGGAACACTGGAGTAGCGAAGGCGTCCAACTGGGAAATTTCGGCCATTTTGCGCTTTCGCATTTCGTTGTTACGAGCTTTGACGTTCCATCGACGCACCGCTGCTTGATGTCTGCTCAGAAGCAGAAACCCATCGACTTTGCGAGGAAGGGTTGCGCCCTCGCGCTTCCTGCTGAGCGCAACTGTGCAATCCGGGCGAAACGCAAAACTCGAAACTTAACATGCGCGCTTTGCCCGAGATATTCTTTTGAGTAATCCGCTCACACTTTTTTAGCACCATCAGATTGTTATTCGATCAGCGATTCCTTAAACTCTGGCAATGGCAGCCGGTTCTTTTTTTCAAAGACTCAAGCAAGGTCTTACCAAAAGCCGCGAAGGCTGGGCGCAGAAGATCGGCGCCATCATTCAAAACCGCCGTTGGGACGATCAAGCCATCGAGTCCATGGAAGAGAGTTTGCTCGCGGCGGATGTCGGCGTCAAAGCCACGCAAAAGCTGATAGACACGCTGCGCAAACAACCGCCCAGCGGCGAGCAGGACCCCGGTGATGAAATGGCCGGGCGCTTGCAAGAGGCGATGATTCAGATGCTGACGCCCAGGGTAGCGGCGACGCCGCCGCTTTCAACGCGCCCCTGGGTGATTCTTTTTCTCGGCGTCAACGGCGTCGGTAAGACTACCACTATCGGCAAAATAGCCGCGCAATATCGGGATGCCGGCAAGAAAGTACTGCTGGTGGCCGGCGACACATTTCGCGCCGCCGCCATTGAGCAGCTCGAAGCGTGGGGGCGGCGGGTCGGCGTCGAAATTATCAAGCACCGTCCCGGCGCCGATCCCTCTGCGGTGGTGTTCGATGGCATGCAGGCGGCCAAAAGCCGCGGCATCGACGTGCTGTTGATCGACACCGCGGGACGGCTCCATACCAAGCTTCACTTGATCGAGGAATTAAAAAAAATCCGCCGCGTCATCGCCCGCGAGCAGTCCGACGCGCCGCACGAAACCCTGTTGGTGCTAGACGCTACCACCGGGCAAAACGGTTTGCAGCAGGCGCGGGTATTCAAGGAAGCCACCGATATCAGCGGCATCGTGCTCACCAAGCTCGACGGCACGGCCAAAGGCGGCGTTATTATCAGCATTCAAGAAGAGCTGAGCGTCCCGGTACGCTATATCGGCGTCGGCGAAGATGTCGAAGACCTTCAGCCCTTCGACCCTGCCGGTTTCGTCCAAGCCCTCTTCGAGCGCTAGCCGGCCACGCCAGCCACGTCGTTCAAAAACTTCGCACCGCTCAAATTGTTCAATACACTGGCGGGATTCTTCGACGGCTCGAAAAACGTCTTGAACTAATTGAACGCCGCAACCAGTTTTTTGTGGTTAAATCTCTTCTTTCTTTTGGTTGCGGCTTCGCCGCCCCGCAGTCTCTCTGACCGAAAAGGCAAGTAGTCCGGCCGTGGTGAGGGCGCAGAGACTAAACAAGGCAAAACCCGCGCTATAGGCGAGATGTTCGGCGATAAGAGCGAAAAGAGCGGGGCTGATTAGGCCCCCGATCTCGCCCACCAACCGCCAAATGCCAAAGAATCGGCCTCGCGCCGCTGCGGGCGCCATATCCGAACCGACGACTTGCATGCTTCCGGACGTTACACTGTGAGCAGCTTGGACCCAGAAGAAACCTCCTATGAAGGCCGCAAGGCTCCAGTGCCATCCCGCGCTTGAGGCAAGGAAAACAAGTGCAAGAGCAATTGCGATGAATCCCGGCACCATTGTCGTCTTGCGCCCGAAGCGGTCCATCAAGTAGCCACAGGAAAGAGTGATTGGGATGCCGATGATGCTGCTTGCCGTAGCCAGTCCGCCCAAAATCTCCGGACCTACGCCATAGGCGAAGGTTGCGTATAGCAGCAACGTTCCGCCCCATAGAACACCGCGCGTCATCGAGGCAAAAAATTGCGCGCAGAAGAAGGCCAGATAACCGCCTTTAACGATCAAGGCCAGCAGAGCCCGTGTACTGAGCTGGTCTTCCTCTTTCTTGTGTCCGTCCCCTGGTTCCCGTCTCGCCGATGTTTGCAATAAAAAGAAACTCGGGAAAATCGCCACGAGAGCAAGCACGCCGTGGACGACAAACGGTGCGCGAATGCTCCAAGCAGCTAGCAATCCGCCCATGGCGGGACCCATCAGCCGGCCGGCGCTTTCCGTGCCGACCATGCCGCTGATCTGCCGGCCGCGGTGGCCGCTCTTGCTGATGTCCGCGATGATCGCCAACCGCGCCTGGCGCCACATTTCCATCGCTCCGCCGCCGACCAGGCGATACACCAGCAACTCCGGGAACGAATGCGCCACCGCCGTCAGACAGGAGGAAGCGGCCATCAGCACCGGACCGGCAAAAAGAATCGGACGCCGCCCCAGACGATCCAGGAGAAAACCGGTGGGCACCGCCGCAATCAACCCACCCAGGGCATGCACGACGATGACTAATGACGCGACGGCGAAACCGGTGTCGAAGGACTTCGCGAACACCGGGATCGCCGGTGTCGCGATACTGTAGCCGAGAGCAAGGACAAAGGCCGGAAAATAGAGAGTCAAGAACTGATAGGAAGAAAGAACTCCACCGGTGTCCGTCTTCCGGGAGCGGTTACCTCTAGCCATACCGGAATGCGAAGCTCTTCCCGGTACGAATTGATCGGCGGCGACGCTCGCGTGATTTCCAAATCATCTCATTGTCCCGGCGCAGGAGTTCAAAAGAAAGCAGTCATCACGCAACCGAGGGTTGGGCCCTGATGCCGGCAAGTATACTTCAAAACTTTTTGAACGAACTGAACTATTACCAAGGCCCGCCGAGCGCGTCAATCGATCGAACGGGACATTTCACAGTCACGCAGCATTGAGTCGTGAGTGTGAGGTTTCGTCTGACCGGTCAGAGCAAATCCAAGGCTCCGGTAGAGCCCGATCGCCGGTTCATTGTTGCACGTAACCATCAACCGCACGACCCGAACGCCGCGCATGCGCGCCCAAGCCAGCACCGCATCCACCAACGCGCGGCCCATGCCGCGGCGGCGATGTTTGGGAGCTACCCACATCGCCGCCAAATCTGCGCGTCCTGCGTCGCCTTGATCGAGAAGTCCAACACTCATTCCACAAGCGATGTCTGCGTCCATGGCCAGGAAGCCCACCGCCCGCTCACCGCTTAACTGCTCCGCCCGCGCAATCCATTCCCCATCCATCAGCCGGGATTCGCGCGCGTAGGTCGAACTGAAGGCATTGGGCGAATCTTGCAAAGCGCGAAGCCGCACGTCCTTGACGATTAGCGCATTTTCTCTCGTTATCGGCACAATGGTGACCATCACGCATTGTTCCGGGAGGCTCGCGAATACCCCATCAGCGCCACCCCGACGATGAAGCTGATCGCAAAAGCCACGACCCACAACCACGTGCCGGCGGCAGACCAGTCGACCGAACGCACCGAAGCATCCACCACGATGAGGCCCACGATTGCGAACCAACCAAGGACGCCATAGGTGATACCCAGAGTGAAGTATTCGATGGGCGCGGCGGCGCGCGCCAAAACAAAAGCACCTACTGCGCCAGTGAGAAAATTGGCGCTGTACATCCGGCCATGAAAGGCGTCGATCTTCCAAGGCCAGAAGGCGCTGGCAGATTCCGGCGCGAAAAATTGAGCCAGGCCGTACAGCGCCAAGACGACTCCCATCCCGCGTAGACAGTAGCGCCACGGTGACGGCACCGGGTTTGGGTCAACCGGCCGTAATCGACGATAGAGCCATAAGTGATAGGCGGCGTTGATGGGCAGCACGATGTAGAGAACGAACCACACCCAGGTTGCCCAGCGGTCGTAGCGAAAATTTGCGAGCCCCAACAGGGTCATGATGAGAACGACGAAGGTAAAGGTAAAAAGCATAGGCAGCACCAACCGAGCGGGTGCCCACCGGCCGCCCACGAGCATCATCGCGACGGCAATCATAGAGGTCAAATACACCGCGCCCACGAAACGGGCATTGAAGGGCCGTATTTCCCAGGGCCATTGGGGCCGCGTCAAGTCAGTGAAAAAGAACAAACCCACGCCCGCCCCGATGAGGACCAAGACTTCGATAATCGTCAGGTAGCGCAGAAGCGGCGTGATCGGTGGATTTTCGTTCTTGGTTGACATTCCATTTTCTTTCTCACGTATCAACAAGAGGTTCAATTCCGCCCGCCGTACTTCTTAACCTCGGTTCTCAGTGACTTGCCGGAAAACCCGTATGAAGTTTCCGCCTATGATTTTTTTCACATCTGCCTCCGCGCGACCCCGACTGAGCAGTCCAGCGGTAATGAGAGCGAACTCCTTATGGGTCGGCACCACAGTACGGGTACCCAGTCCATTGAGATCCGTCGCGATACCGACATGGTCTATCCCCACCACGGATTTGACATAGTCGATGTCTTTTACGAAATCATCGAAAGTCTCGCCCCTTTCCTTGCGGGTCAAAGGCCATACTCCGATCACCCCTCCCTTGTTCGCTACGGCGCGAAGCTCATTGTTCGATCGAGCGCGTCGCGCCTTAATTCGGCTCATGGGCCTCGTATGCGAGTCGATCACGGGATGCCGGCTCTCGGCTACCACCCCGCGAAGCGTTTCGAAGTGCGCGTGAGCAACGTCTATTATCATTGCGGTGCGGTTCATTTCTTTGACCACGTTTCGGCCGAAAGGCGTTAGGCCACCATGCCTAACGGGCTCCGTCATAATGTCGCCGACCTCGTTGATTCGGTAGTGGAGCAACTGGATGACTCGTACCCCGCGATCATAGAATAGTTTCACGCGAGAAAGATCGCCTTCGAGCGCATCCGCGCCCTCTAAGCCAATTATGGCACAAGGCAATCCCTTGCGTTTGAATGCGAAAACATCATGAGGCGAGAGAGCGATCATTCCATCCATCCGGCCCAACACCTTGTCGAAATGAGTCTGAACAAAACGGAAGAGCTCGCCGCGTTCGGGTTCTCTGAACTGCCGCGTACGCCCGGTTGGGGAATTTCTCCGAATCACCGGCCTATCGGAGGGCAGCGAAAACAATGCCGCATCGAGGCCTCCGAGCCTCATATCAGCGAAGGCGGAAGCGATCTCAACGGAGGCCTGGGGAAAAACGTTTCTACCTCCGAATGGGCCCGGATGAGAGTGTAGATCCACCGCAGCCAGATGTTGAAGATTAGCCGCTTCATCCAGCAGTTCCCGCTCCCTCTTGGCCGACCCATTAGACGTCGGGCCGGCGCAGGCGGACGTAATCGTCCAGAGCAAGCTAAGCAGAAAGGTCCGGCGGCTCACCGGGTCGGCGCCGTCGCAGCAATCCATCCGATCGTCAATCATAGCGACGCGCCTTTCCGGCGTGTTTTCCCCACCCTCGTTCTTTTTCATGTCCATGAGAGGGTGCTCTTTCTTTGTCAGTCCCGCCTAAAGACCATTATGGTGGCTTACTGCTTATCTGTGAATCGGCGTGTCTATGTACGATTCGCCATCCGTCTGCCTCTCGGCGAAATACCATCGTCACCCGAAACTGCTGGGTTAACTCGTCAGTCCGGCCAGCGACACGGAAACGGATCAGTTCGGTCTGCACGCGATACGCGAAGTCGGGACCAACCGTGCCGCTAATTGACTCGGAGCTGCGGGTGCCATCCGAGTATTTCGAACTGGCCCAGTCAAGCCGAGCGGCCACACTTTCCCATCCACACTTCACTCGGCCGCCAAAACCCCCGCAAAGGGTAACGTCATCAGCATGAGACCAAAGCTCTTTGAATGCAGCAGGACGCCCCTGTGCAAATTCCGTTTCCGCGGCCTCGAGCTTGGCTATGAATACTGTCCATTCGGAATCGACCGCTCGCTCGTTCGACATCACGAACTCCTCTGGCGCAAAACTAAGTTCCGTCAAGGTATGACGTTTATCCTTCAAAGGCGGAATGCAATCAAGCTTCGCGTTGCGCACCGAAGGAGTGACGGGCAACTAACCTGTCTCGAGCACGAAGGAAGGAACAGTTGAACAATCCTCGCTCTCTCGGCTTTCGCGCCCCGCCTTTTAACACGCTCACCCAATAAAGCAAAAGAAAGGCTGACACCGATTGCATCCCCACTCTCCCGATTCCAGCAGATCACTTAAAAGTTTCTTAATCCTACTTCGGCTTACCTCAATTGCGTCATGAGCGACGTATCCTTATATATACGTCGGGTGTGAATACAGGCTGCCGCTAGGATGGTAGCGAACGATGTCTAATCACCCTTCCCCTTCGTACCAATCCTCATGCAATGACCACTCCGTGCAGTGGAGACAAGCAGTCCAGCGCCATTGATGGCCGCAACCGGGACAGCGGCCGCCGGTTTTGAAGGTATTCCACCACGAGCCGCAGCCGCCGAAAAAATTTTCGGGATATTCGCAAGGACCACAGAACCAACGGCTCGACGCTCTGGGTTGCCATTTACATTTTGGACAGCGAATACGCCTGCGTTTTTCTTGGTCGTCTTGCTTTACCTCTTTCAATTTGATGGGCCGCCGTTTGTTACCCTCTTGGAAAAGCCAGAAAGCAATCAACAAAACCGGCAACCGAGTGGATGGACGCATTTTCATTTTTGAGTCACAAGCGAGCGGCCAGCGCAAATTTTAAGAGCACGCTACCGCGGAGACACAGAGAGCGCAGAGTAAATGATTCTTGCTCAGAGAATTTTCGAAACTCTGCGTCTCTGCGGTGAAAATCGATTCTTCTTAAGGTGTAAGCTATTTTTCGCCCGCCAATGTGCGAAGCAACGTTCCATAGCCGGTGATCCTCGCCCTGATACCCAGCTCGCGCAAGGGGTTCCAAATCTGCCCCACGGCGCTGCTCACCACCGGTTTGCCAATATCATCCTCGAGGGCCTGTATCACTGTGAGCGTCGGCCATGCGGCGGAGGTAATAAGCACGGCGTCACAATTCGGATACTTGCGGCCGACGGCTTTTACATGCTGATACAGCTGCAACGGCGAAAGGGTCGCTTTTTCCAACGAGGTCATACCTGTATCCAAGGTTTCGATGCCCAGCACGTCGAATCCCTCGGAAATCAGAAATGCTTTCACCAACTCGTTGTAAGCCGGGATAAATGACGTGGCCACGGCGAGCTTTGCCGCTCCGAGATATTTCAATCCTTCGGCAAATGCCTGTGGACTTGTGTCGGCGGGGACGGGAGAGCGCCGCCTCAATTCCTTCAGCAACTCGCGGTAGCGCTCGACCCCCCTGGCGAGAACCAGCGGCGCGCCGCTCAGGGTAATATAGTCAACCCGCGTCTGAACGAGGTTTTCGATAACGGTGTCGAATTTTTCCCAGGAAGCTTCGACTTCACTCGATTCCCTGGCATCGCGTATGACTAGATTCGTGATGACGACCGTCACGCCTTCGGGGGCAACCCGGTAAAACTCGTAGGGAAAGATTTCAGCGCATGCGGTAGGCGATATATTGCCGATCCTTGCTCTCCATCCGTACATCGTTTTCTCCTTCTGCCTTCGAATAAGTATCTAGAGACCTCCGATTCGTCAAACAGCAATGGATCACGGGTTCAAAGCTCAATGTTCAAGGTGGGGACGTTGAACTTTGACATTGAACCCGTTCGACAGGCTCAGGCGCGCTTTGAAGCGCGCCCGGGGCGCTGCCGCCGGAAGTGGACATAACATCAACGATTGGATACTGATAGATGATCTCGAGGAAGTTTGACTTGAGAGATACCCGGCATGGACAAACTTTGTTCGCTAAACGACGCCATCGCAGCCAACGTTCAAGACGGCATGTCTGTTGCTATGGGGTGCGCCCTGGAGTCCCTCATTCCATTCGCCGCCAGCTATGAAATTATCCGCCAGAAAAAAAAGGATTTAACCCTCATCGCGCCGATTTCCGACATGCAATTCGATCAACTCATCGGCGCCGGCTGCGCTAGAAAAGTCATTGCGTCATGGGTCGGCAACGTCGCCGCCGGTTTAGGCCATAACTACCGGCGCGCCGCCGAGTCGGAAATTCCCAACACGATCGAGATCGAAGAGCATTCCAACTTCACCATCGGCTTGGGCCTGCAAGCGGCGGCTTCGGGCCTACCTTTCCTCCCGACCAAGACCATCAAGGGCAGCGACTTCGCCCGCGGCCCGCAATTTTCCCGCGTCGCATGCCCCTTTACCGGCGAGGAGCTGGTCGCGGTGCGCGCGATCAGACCAGACGTAGCGGTACTGCACGTGCAGCGGGCCGACCGCGAAGGCAACGCCCATGTTTGGGGCAACTTCGGCGTGATGCGCGAAGCCGCCTTCGCCGCAGTTAGAGTCATCCTCACCTGCGAAGAGATCGTCGATCACGAGGTCATTCTCAGCGACCCAAACCGAAGTGTGATCCCGGGATTTGTCGTCTCAAGCGTCGTGCGCGAGCCCTTCGGCGCGCATCCCTCTCCTACCCAAGGCTATGCGCGACGGGATGACGACTTTTACTTTGAATATCACAAAGAGACTCGCTCACGGCAAGGCTTTGAGCGCTGGCTCGAAAAATACGTCTTTGACGTTAAGGATCATCGCTCGTTCTTGAATCTTTTGGGGCAAGCGAGAATGGAAAGACTCAAACCGCAAGGTAATCTGTTTACACCAGCGGTAAGCTTCAATTACTAACAGGCTGCTGAAAAAGACTCACATGCCAATAGCTTGCGAAGTAGGCGTTTTAAATAGTTGCGCTCAATCGCCTCGCGGAAAACGTGCTCGTTTCTCGTGCTCGGACGAACACGAACCACGAAATCTGCGCGCCTTGACTCTGAGATCTTTTTGAGCAGCCTGCAAGAATGATTTTCCACAACGCTGTAAATTGTCAAGTATCTAAAGGAGGGAGCCATGAAGACCGTGCCATCGGCAAAACTATCCCAGGAAGGCTGCGACATCATTGTCAACGCCGCAATCGAGAAAGCCAAAGAGCTAAAACAAATCGTCAGCATTTGCGTGGTCGATGCCGGAGGCCATCTGATGGCGTTCAAGCGCATGACCAACGGCCGGACGCATAACACGCTCATCGCTCAGGCCAAGGCACGCGGCGCCGCCCTGACGACGGCGGCCACCGGAAAGACGGCACGCGACGGCAGCGAGATTCCCGATCATCAAGCGCTCGCGCAAACCCTCGCCGTCGGTCCAGGCTGGTTTGTCAGCATCGAGGGCGGACTGCCCATCGCGGTCGACGGCCAGTGCATCGGCGCCGTCGGCGTAAGCGGCGCTCCTTCGGCCGTCGACCGACAGATCGGACAGGCCGGGATTGACGCGTTTAATAAAGCTTAGTTTCTAGTTCCGCTTGTTAGTTTATGACTGCTTAAAAACCCTCTCCCCACGGAGTCCCACGGAGAGGGCAAGGATGAGGGAATTGGTGCCAGGGAATTCGCCCTCACCTCTATCCTCCCAGAGGGAGAGGAGGCAAGACTTCGCTTCGAATCAACTCGGATCATGGACTATACTCGCCGAGAGTTGATGGTCGCCGCCGCGGCGCGGGAAATCCGCGACGGCAACAAGGTTTTTGTCGGCATGCGCTTGCCGCTGTTAGGCTTTGCCGTTGCCAAGGAAACTCACGCGCCGGGCGCCATCGGCATATTCGAAAACGGCGTGATCCGGGATTGGCCGGCGCTCGAATCGATCTTCACCATGAGCGACCCGCCTAACGTCGCCGGAGCGCTGTTATGCGGCGGCTTGAATGACGTGATGTATCTATTACAATCCGGCCGCGTCGATCTCGGCTTTATCGGCGGTGCCGAGATCGACCGCTTTGGCAACTTGAACACCCATTGGGTGGAAGAAAACGGCAAGCGCACACGCTTGCCGGGCAGCGGCGGCGCGGCGGACATCGCCACGATGGCCAATCGCTGCATTATTATCATGAACCACGAGCGCCGGAGATTCACGCCTAGAGTTCAGTTCGTCACTTCGCCGGGATTCGGCGACGGCGGCGAATGGCGCAAGGAACAAGGGCTACCCGGAGGCGGCCCGAGTCGCGTGATCACGAGCATGGGAATTTTTTCGTTCGACGGCGCGACCCATGAAATAATTTTAAGTTCCTATCATCCCGGCGTGTCCGTAGAGGACATCAAGCGCGAGACCGGCTGGCCACTACGGGTTGCGCCAGAGGTTGGTGAAACCAGCCCACCCACGGAAACCGAGCTCGCGGCGGTTAGAAAATATGATCCGAAAGGAGTCTGGACTTCTTAAGCCCGATACTCCATCACTCCAGAATCTGTTTTAGTCATGCCCATTCTCCTGACAGACAACGACATCCGCGAACTGCTCACAATCGAAGACGCCATAGACGTGGCGGAGAACGCACTGAAAGAATTCCAGCTCGGCAACGCCGAGAATCTGCCGCGCCATCATTTCTATGCGAATAGTAAAGCGGGCACGTTTTTCATGCGCAATTTCCATGGCGCAGTTCCGACGCTGGGTGTTGCCGGCTTGCGTCTTACCACCGACATGCTCGGCTCGACGTCGCATCGGCCCGACCGGCGTCCCTTCGGCGCGTTCTTGCTTTTCGACATCACTACCGCCGCGCTCCTCGCCGTGATTCACGATCATGAATTGCAGCGCATCCGGGTAGGCGCCGAAACGGGCGTTGCCATGCGCCATCTCGCCGCGCCCGGTGCCGCCACTGTCGGCGTCTTGGGCGCCGGTTTTCAGGCGGAAACGCAGCTCGCCGCCGCCTGCGCTGTGCGACGGATTGACTCCGTGGAGGTGTATAGTCCCACCGTCGAGCGCCGGACGGCATTCGCCGATCGCATGGGCCGGCAGTTATCGATCCGAGTGAGACCGGTGGCATCTGCCCAGCAGGCGATCGCTAATAAAATGATTGTGCTCGCTTCAACCAACGCGTCCACGCCGGTTCTCGATGGCGCATGGCTTACGCCGGGCGCGCATGTTACTTCCATCGTCAACAGCGATCGGCGGTTTCCGAGGCGCGAGTTGGACAACGAGACCTTCGCTCGCGCCCGGCTCGTGGTCATAGGCTACCTGGAGCAAACCAAACAAGATCACGCCGCGGATATCTTCGAAGCCATCGAATCCGGGGCATTGAGCTGGGATAGAGTCTGCCAGCTGGGGGAAATTTTAGTCGGAGCGAGAACCGGCAGAACCTCCCCTGAGGAAATTACCGTCTTCAAAAACAACGGCCTCGCTGTCGAGTTCGTCGGCCTGGCGGCAAAAGTCCATGAGCTGGCGCGGGAGCGGGGATGCGGTAAGGAGATTCCGGAAATTTATTTCTCCGCCTTGAGATCTCCTGCCAGGCATTGAAGGCAAATGCGCGAATGTGTTTCACATGATACCGAATCAATGAACGCCTTTCTGATAGCCGCACTCCGGCGACGACGGTGGAAATGTCGATAGCATAGTGCGTCGAGTCCCCGCTACCTACGGAAGGACGCCTTCGGTTCGTGGCTTATGGGCAGGTAACCAGACCTGAAAGCATGCACCTGGCCCCGGTTGAACTTCGATCTTTCCATGAATCTGTTGGGCGAGATTACGCACAATCTTTAAACCCAGCGTTGGCGCCGTCTCCCAGTTAAACTGAGGCGGCAACCCGATACCGTCGTCACTGACGCGCAAGATCCAACCATCCAGCCCCGCCCTGGATAACTCGACGGACACCCTGCCCCGGCGGTCGCCGGGAAACGCATGCTTGTAAGCGTTCGATAACAGCTCATTAAAAATCAAACTCACCGGAATCGCCAGGTCGAGATCCAACTCCATGCTCGTCAAATCCATTTGCGTGCGCACCCGGCGCTTCGCATCGCCGTAGCCCCTTGCCACGTTGTCCGCCAGCGCCCTTAAGTGCTCGCCAAGATCTATGGCATTCAAACGCTCCGAGCGGTACAGCTGTTCATGGACCAGCGCCATGGAATGCACCCGTTCCCGGCTTTCGCGGAAAACCTCCCGCGTCTCTTCATCTTTCACCGCCGTCGACTGCAAATACAGCAAGCTCGAAATGATTTGCAGATTGTTCTTCACCCGATGATGAATCTCTTTGAGCATCACCTCCTTCTCTTTCAAGGATGTCTTGATCTGCTCCTCCGTCCGATTGCGCTCCGTAACATCGCGGAAACTCCACACCCGCCCGACAAACGCGTTTCCTAGCAACTGGGGCCGGGAATAGCGTTCGAAGATACGGCCATCCCGCAACGTCAGTTCGTCAAAGCTTTCCGCTTCCGGCTGACCGTAAATCGCGTTAACCTTGGTCAGGAATGCCTCCGGCTCAGCGAGCTGTTCCCGGACAAACTGCAGCAGCTTGGCATTATCCCTGGTGGCCGCCAATTCATCCGGCACTTTCCACATCTTGAGAAACTGCTGATTGAAGTAGGTAGTCTTGTTGTGCTGGTCGACCACCAGGATACCGTCCGCGGCGGATTCGAATGCCGCGTTAAGCAGGGAGATGGAATGATTGAGCCGGTAGCGCAGGCGGCGCTCCCACGCGTAAGCCAGCAGGACGAAAGCCAGTACGGCCACAGCGGCGACGATGTACCAGCGATAACGCTTTAAATCCAGCGGCGGCGGGTCCAGCGAGCCAAACCATTTTTCGTAGATATCCTCGTACTGGCCGCTGGCGCGCACGGAGGCTAGGGCATCGTTGATCTTGGCAAGGAGACTGGCGTCGCCCTTGTGGACGGCAAAGGCGAACCGCTGGGAGACTCCCAGCGGCGCGCCGACCGCAACTATATTCTTGATTTGCAATTCCTTCAGTGTGTTCAAGCCGACGAGTTTACCCACCAGCATCGCGTCGTGGTGACCCGAGGCCAGCAACCTTATTCCATCCGCAGTCGTGGGTACCGGCACGAGGTGGGTCCAGCCTCGATCTCGGGCGTAGTCATGCACGAGGTCGGCTTTTATAACGATGAGGGACCTGCCGGCCAGATCTCCCTCTGTCTGGATGCGCTTATCCCCTTCGCGCACGAAGATTGCCCCGCGCATTGTGACGTGGGGCACGGAAAAATCCGCGAACTCCCGGCGCTCAGCGGACTGTGCCAGGTTGATCAGCACATCAATTTTGCGGTTCTTGAAATCCCTTAGAATTTCGTGGAACGGGGCGACTCGAATCACCGAGTCCAATCCCGCTTCCTTAGCCACAGCCCGCCAGAGCTCCACGGTAAAGCCGTCCCCGGCGCCTTGCTTGGTGAGCGCGAAGGGAGGGTAGTCCAGCTCGCTACCGACAATCAGCGGCGCCAGCGCATCGACCGCGGCATCCGCCGCGGTGAAGCCCCAAACAAAAAGCGCCGCGACAAGTGAGATAGCGATTCCTTGTCGGACGATTGAAATCCATAGATCCGCGCGAGCAAGCCGATTATTGTGAAGGTACCCAGGCATGTACTCACGAGACGAGCGATCTCGCCGAAACTGGCAAACGGCGAAAACCGTCATCGAATCGGAAAAGTCTCGAACGATCCTATCCGCTTCTCGGCCTGATGTGGTTTTTCTTTCGAGTCGGTGATTGCGCTAATGGCCGGCGTATTGACCGGCAGGATTACGGAAAAACGAGTTCCGCTGCCCACCGTGCTTTCGACTTCCACCCTCCCCCCGAGCGCATTCACAAGCGTCTTCACGATGTGCAGCCCTAACCCACTCCCCTCTTTTGCCGAATCCACCGGGCGGCGCCAGCCAACGTCGAAGATCTTTGGAAGTTCGTCGCTGGGTATTCCCGGCCCGGTATCAGCCACCGATACAACCAAGTCAGTTGCGCGAGCCTCCGAAGATAACCTAACGCATCCGCCCGAGGGCGTGAACTTTAGCGCGTTAAACAATAGATTGTCGAAAGTCCGTTCCAAAAGCGACTGGTCCGCCTCGATCGGTGGCAAATTATCTGAGAATTGAGTTTCCATGCGGAGAGAGCGGCGCAACGCCTCGGGTTCGTAACGATTTTTAACCCTGAGCAAAATCTCGTTTACGCATAGGCGCACGCTGGTAAGATTGGATCGTTGGGAATCAATGGTCAGGAGCGCAAGATATTCTGAGACGAGCTTCAGCACGTAGGAAAGGCTCTCCTGCATGCGGTCCAACAATTCTCCCGCGCGACTCTGACCCGCCTCGTTCAACTCCAGAGCCAGAAGCTTCGCGAATCCCGAAACCGCGTGAAGCGGGGACCGTATGTCGTGTGAGAGCATAGCAAAGAACTCAGCCCGCTGTTGCTCCAAAACATGTTCTAGCTCGCGTTTGTATAAGGCTATTTCCACTGCGGCTTTTAGCTCATCATCGCCTACAGGTTTTAAAATATAGCTCGCGGGGCCGCTGACCTTGGCCCGTTCTAAGGTCACTTCATCCGCGAGGGCGGTGAGATAAATTACCGGAACGTCAAAACGCTGTCGAAGCAGCTGCGCCGCTTCGATCCCGTCATGGGGTCCCTGAATTCGGACATCCATTAGCGCCAGATCCGGCAGGTTGACCTCGCACAGTCCTAGGGCCGCCGCCGCAGTCGACACCGGCCCTATGACCTGACAACCAAGCCTTTTGAGTTGTTCTTCCAACTCCATGGCGACAATGCTTTCGTCTTCAACGATGAGTACGTTTCGACTCATAATCATCACTTGGATGTTGATCTCTAAGGTTTTAAGAGCCTATGTCATTAACACGTGGGAAAATTCCGCCATGAGTCCCGTTCGGCTCTTCCCGCTCGATCCCGTGAAAACTTGACCTAACGCTCACTCGATGCCATCGACGCGCAAGCAGTCATTTCCCAACCGTGAATTCCGCGCATGGTTACCCCTGCAGTTTTGCGAAGTTGATCATCACAGGCTCGACGGGCACGTCATCATGGTGGCCTTTGCTTCCCGTCTTCACTTTTTCAATGGTATGAACGACATCCATGCCTTCGATAACCTGTCCGAACACCGCATAACCGAATTCCGCCGGCGCCGGGCTACGATGGTTTAGAAATTCATTATCTTTCACGTTGATAAAGAACTGCGCGGTAGCGCTATCAACCGCGTTAGTCCTCGCCATGGCGATGCTGCCGATTCTGTTTTTCAGGCCGTTAGCCGCTTCGTTCTTGATCGGGGCTCTGGTTTTCTTTTCCCCCATCTGCGCATCCATACCGCCGCCCTGGATCATGAAGCCTGGAATCACGCGGTGAAAGATCAGCCCGTCGTAGTGGCCGTCGTTGACATAGTCGACAAAGTTCTGCGTCGTAAGCGGCGCTTTTTCGGCGTCGAGTTCGATGCGGATATTCCCCTTGCTGGTGGACATGTTGACGATTGGATTTTTGCTATCTGCCATCACTGCCTCCTGGTCTTGGATCTCTGTTTTTTTAGCATCTTTTCCGCGCTATGGATACCATGCAAAGCTAGAATTATTCAGGGGGATGAGATATGGGTACGGCAAACGATATATTCATTCCGAAAGGAGTCATTATGGCAAGCGGAAAAACAATCGAAGGAATCCTGATGCCGATGCCCGTGGCATTCAAACACGACGGCGCCATCGATCATGCCGCGACGGACGCGATCATCGATTTTTACCTGGATACGGGAGTGCACGGCTTCTTCCCGTTGGGGACCCACGGTCAAGGTATGACCATGGAAATCGAGGAGCGCAAGAAAATGGCGGAGCAAATCGTCAATCGCGTAAAAAACCGCGTGCCAGTGGTTATGCACATCGGCACCGCCAATACCCTGTCTTCCATTGAACTCGCGAAACACGCGGCGGGCTTGGGCGTGGACGCCATCGGCGTCGTGCCGCCGTATTATTATCCGCACGACGACTGGGAAGTGTACGCGCACTACAAAGCGATTGCCAGAAGCGTGCCCGGCGTGCCGATGTTCATCTACGACAATACTGAAACCACTTGGGTTGAAATCACGCCAGCGAAGGCAAACAAGATCATCGAAGCCATTGTGCCCAATCCGTTGGCGGGCATCAAGGTCTCTTTCATCGCCTTCGACAAGCTATTGGGATATGTCTACCAGCTGCCCAAGTCCGTGGGCGTTTTCCCCGGGGGCATATTTTCCCTGTACTCGGGCTACTCGGTGGGCGTGCGCGGCGCGATTCATCCGCCCTCGACTCCGTTTCCAGAGACCTGCGTGAAAATGTACGAAGCTTTGAAATCGGGCGACCTCAAGGCCGCGCAAAAGGAACACGACCTGCTTACCCGGTTGATGCAGGTGGTTGGCAAGTACCTGCGCACCCATGGGCGCGGCGTCTTCTGTGAATTGATGAAGTTGCGCGGCCTGCCGGTCGAGCGCTTCCCGCGCTGGGAAACGCCGCCCTTCAGCGACAAGGAGCGGGCCGATTTGAAAGAGGGCATTGAACAAGCGGGCTTCAAGCTTTAACAGGCTGAATGTTTGTGAATGCCGTTATGACTAGCGCCAACAAACCGTTAACTCTCGAAATCGGCAGAAAGCTGTCGCCTACCGACGCGAAAGCTTTTACCGACGAGATCAAGCACCGCATGTACGCGCGCTGGAATGAGAAGATTTTCGGCGGCGCGTTCATGCGCGATCTCGAAGCCGGCAGGCTCCCTTTCGAGACTATTAAATTATTCTGGCGCAACTGGTACAGCTATCCGGTAGAAGTGAATAATTTCCACTTGATCATCTACCAGCGCCATCAGGGAATCTTCGCGCGCCACCGCGACCTGCTCGCACCCTATGTCGGCAAGATCAGCGACGAGCTGGTCAATCCGAGCATACCGGGGCATATCCAGGTGCTCGTCAAGCAGGGAGAGGCCTTTGGCGTATCGCTGGATGAGATGATCAACTGCGAAGTGTATGCCGAATGCCGTGCGCTGACCGAATTCGCCCGTGGACTGGTTTACGAAGGCAGCATGATCGAATGGTGGGCGCGCTCGTTAAATGAGGAAATGTTCGGCCACTGGGCCAAGCGCTGGCGCGAAGCGTTGCTCAATAAATACAAAATTCGGGAAGCCGATCTGCATTACTTCGCGGTGCACGAAGAAGCCGATCTGCACGAGCATTTGGACGGCCTGATGGCCCATGGCGAGGTGGCGCGCAGAGTGTTCGAGCGCCTGCTGCAAGACGGCAATACCTGGCACCGGCCTGGCTGGGGTCCGGAGTACTGCTGTCTGATCAACGCCGACTGCGTGGCGATGTTCCATGACGGCATATATAGGCATTCGAAGGAACTGGGGCACTTCCAGAACTAGCGAGCCATTGACTACGAGGACACAAAAAACGGAATCGAGACAATTAGCCACAAAGAACACAGTCTACTGTTGCTTCGGGTTCAAGTCGTTCAAGCCGCTCAAATCGGTCAAACCGTCGGCAATCCGGGCGATCGTTTTGAACAACTTGAACGGTTTGAACTTTTTGAACGTAGTCTTTATGCTCGCTGTGGTTAAAAAATCGGAGCATCATGCCATTTAACGACTTACGCGAGTTTATTGGCGCCGCGCGCGATATCGGCCAGGTAAAGGAAATTCACGGCGCGGACTGGAACCTGGAAATCGGCGCGCTGACTGAGATGTTTGCTTTCAAGGAGCCATCACCGCTGGTGCTATTCGATCAAATTCCCGGTTATCCGGCGAACTTTAGGGTCGCGTCGAATTTGATCAACACTCCCGCCCGCTCTGGACTGACCGTTGGCATGCCCACGGGTGCGAGACCCATCGAGCTGATCGCGCTTTGGAAAACGCTTCTCAAGGGCGTCAAGCCGATTCCGCCGCGGGTCGTTTCCAGCGGTCCGATTCTGGAAAACGTCAAGAGCGGCGACGATGTCGACATGACCATCTTTCCGACGCCGCACTGGCACGAGTTGGATGGCGGCCGCTATATCGGCACCGCTGACTGCGTCGTCACCCGCGAGCCGGAAGAAGGCGGCTGGGTGAACATAGGCATCTACCGCGTCCAGGTTCACGACAAAAATACCCTCGGCCTCTACGTCTCGCCGGGACATCATGCGCGCATCATGCGCGAGAAATATTGGGACAAAGGGCTGAGCTGTCCCGTGGTCGTCACCTTCGGCCAGGAGCCATTGCTCTTCCTGGTGGCGGGACAGTCGGTGCCTTACGGCATGTCCGAGTTCGATTATTGCGGCGGCCTGCGCGGCGCGCCCATCGACGTTATACGCGGCGAACTCACCGGCTTGCCGATTCCGGCGACGGCGGAGATTGCCATCGAAGGAGAAGTGCCGCCGCCGGCGGAACAACAGCAGATGGAAGGCCCCTTCGGCGAGTGGCCGGGATATTACGCCCATGGCGCAGCCAAGGAGCCGGTGATTCGCGTCAAGAAGCTCTATTATCGTAACGATCCGATTTTGTGCGGGGCGCCGCCGTTAAAACCGCCCTTCGTCACCTTCGGCGTGCCCATTGGCGCCGCGGCCATTTGGAACTATCTGGAAAAAGCCGATGTTCCGGACATCAAGGGCGTCTGGTGCTCCATCGGCAGCTCGGCCGCCGGCGGCGGCGCCCCGTTCATTATCATATCGCTCAAGCAGCGCTATCACGGCCACGCGCAGCAAGCCGGCATCGCCGCGCTGGGATCGCGCGCCGGCAATTATCATGGCCGGTTCGTCATCGTGGTCGACGACGACATCGATCCGTCCGACATGAAAGACGTCATCTGGGCAATTTCCACGCGCTGCGATCCTAAAACCGCCATCAGCATAATCGACGGCTGCTGGAGCACGCCCCTCGACCCGGCCATGCACCCCGACCAGCGCAACGCCGGCAATTTCGTTAACAGCCGCGCAATTCTTAACGCCTGCCGGCCCTATGCCTGGCGCGACCGCTTTCCGCCGGTCAACGCGCTCAGCCCGGAGCTGAAAAAGAAAACGGCAGAGAAGTGGAAAAAAGAGCTGGCATGAATGCCAGCGAGTTCAAATGTGGGACGACGTGCCGCGCGAAATTCGCGCGAGCGAACCCTAGGCGCTCTTCACGAAATCAGACCCGAATCTCAAGATTCAAAAACGGGTTTTATAGATCGCGTCGGTCTTCGCCGCCATGATGAAATCGTTTTTGTGTAGGTTTCGGATCTTGTGCGTCCACCACGTGACGGCGACCCGGCCCCATTCGGTGGTGAGACGAGGATGATGCCCTTCATCTTCCGCCGCGGCGCCAACGGCGTCGGTGAAGGCGATGGCGTCTTTAAAATTCTTAAACTTGAATATCCGCTCGAGCTTCGGAATGGCATCCTCAGTGATAATTTGCCAGTCGGGCACCTGGGGCTTGAGTGATTTCATCTCCTCCGGCGTCACCGACGGCGCGCCGACACGGCAGGCTACGCATTTCTCTTCAGTGAGTTCTTCCATAAAATATTGCTCCCTTCGGGTACGTTCCAAACGTTCAAATCGTTCAACCCGAATTCCGCAGTTAAACTGGATCCCGGAAGCGAGGTGGAACCCTGGAGTAGCGAAGGCGTCCAACTGCAAAATTTAAAAGTCACTTTGCGCTTTCGCACTTCGTTGTTACGAGCTTTAACGTTCCATCCAAGCACCGCTGATCGATGTCTGCTCAAAGGCAGAGACCCATCGACTTTGCTACGGAGGGTTCCGCCTCGCGCTTCCCACTGAGCGGAACCGCGGAATCCGGGTTCAATACGTTCAAGCTGTTCAACCAACCCATTTCGCTCGGACGGCTTGAACTACTTTGACCCGGCTGCACGCAGTATTCTATGTGCTATTTGTGGCTAAATCTCTACTCTCATAACTTTGGCATGACTTCGGCCGCGAATTGTTCCATAGACTCTCTGACCAACGCGTGGGGTATGCTGCCGATGTTCATCCAGACCAAAAAATGCGACGCCTCGGTTGTTTCCTGAAGCCGCCGCAGCGCTTGCACGGCCAACGCCGAGTCTCCCACCACGGCGTGGCGTTCACAAACGGCATCGTAGGACACCACCGCCCCCGCCGCCGTGCGCAAACGCGTCGGCAATTCCACACCGCGCCGATTAAGCCAATCCGTATAGTCGATGCGCATATCTAAGATTGTCTTAAAGTAGCTCATAATGCCCGCCTCGGCGCGGGCGCGCGCCTCGGCCGTAGTCTTGGCGAGATGCAGCGGCACCAGCAGGCCAAGCTCCTTGCCCTGGCGCTGATGGTTGTGGCTCGCGAGCCCGAGCCAATAGGCCGCAGCATACTCGACGACCTGTTCCGGCGTCCGCGTATGGATGGGCAGAAAAAGATTGACGCCCAGGCGCGCCGCTACTTCCACGCCGTCAATGGAGCTCGTCGCCATGTAAAATGGCGGCGGCGGCTGTTGCACCGGCTTGGGATTAACTACGACTTCCGGTATTTGAAAGAACTTGCCGTCATAGGCCAGCCTCTCCTCGGTCCACGCCTTGCGAATGATGTCGAGTCCTTCCGCCATGATCTCATGGGTCGATCGGTGATCGGCGCCGAAGCACTCGTAGGCGCGGCTGTGCGGATGACCGCCGCCGGCGGCGAAATCCATGCGTCCCCCGCTCACCAGATCGAGCATGGCCGCCTGTTCCGCCAGACTCACGGGATGATGGACCGGCAAAGTATTAACGGCGACGCCGAGACGGAGGCGACGCGTCCGCTGGGCCACGGCGCCCAGGACCACATAGGGAGCAGTGAGCAGCGAAAATTTCGGCTGGCAATGAATCTCGGCGACCCAATAAGTGCTGAACCCTAACCGGTCGGCGAGCTCGGCTTGCTCCATGAACTCTGCGAGACGCGCCGTCGGCGACGAACCCTCCGGGCATTGAATTTCGGTAAAGAGACTATATTTCACGACTGCGGTATTTCCTCTCTAACGGTGAGTGGAGAGTGGAGCGATAGAACGATGAATTGAAGGCCCAACGATCCAATTTTCCAATATTCCATTTTTCTAATTCCCGATTTTCCAACAGCCGGTTTACTTTTTTCTTTTCTCGTTGGCTTCGACGACTCGTTGGGCAGCAGCCCCCAACTGTTGCGTGATGGGAACGTCGAGCTTATAAAGCCGCGCCAACTCAGCGACGAGCGGAATGTCTTTGTTCAAAACGTTTCGGCCCGACCGTGGCAATGGATCGTTTCCCGAGGCGTCGAAGGTGCGCTGCCAACGGTTGAGCACGCTGTCATGACCTATGCGCCGCATCATCTCCAGCGCTTTCGGATAGGGAATCCCGCCGGCAAGGCCGATTTGAATCGCTTCATGAACGATCAATGTTTCGGCGCCGCCGAGCATATTCTTAATCAATTTGCCGACGGCGCCGGTGCCCACCGGTCCCATATGAAACACTTCCTTACTCATCTTGAGAAGATGGGGCGTTGCCCGCTCCACCAGTTCATCGGGACCGCCCACGACGAAGCTAAGCTCGCCGGCGCGCACGGTGTCGGGAACGCCGGTCATACAGGCGTCAATGACAGAGACGCCTTTGGCGCGCGCCGCGTCCTCAACCCTATGCACCGTCTGCGGCAAGATCGAACTGTGGAGCAACAGCAGTGTCCCGGGCTGCGCCGACGCCAAGATTCCATCCGGTCCAAGCACACAATCGAGCATATCCTGATCGGTGCGCACGACGACGTCGATGAGCGTCGATTGTTTGGCCACCTCTGCCGAGCAGCCGGCGGTAGACATACCCAACGCGCGAGCCTGTTCCAACGACGGCCCGTGAGAGTCATAGCAAACTACATACACGCCGTTTAGCTTAAGGCGCTCCAACAGCGCCAAGCCCATGGCGCCGGTGCCGATCATGCCGATTTTTTCCAATTGGCCTCCGTCGATATGCGCACTGCGCGGTTCAATGATCAAAGTTCCACGTTCAACGTTTCTACCCACTTTGAACTTTGAACCCGGAACTTTGAACCGCGCCGAAGGCGCGACATCGAACCTTGAACGTTGAACATTGAACAGCAGACCCGTCGTTAATAGCCCAGCGCGTAGCCCACGCGGCGCGGATCGGCTCCGCCAAGCCAACAGCTATTCTCACGGTCCCTGACGATAACCTTCGCGCTACCGAAGGACCAACGGTCGACGAGCGAAATCTTATGGCCTTTCTTGCGCAAGTTGTCGAGGGTTGCCGGATCATAGCCCTCCTCCATGCGCAGCGCCTCGGGGAGCTGGTCGCGCGGCGGCGTGCCGGGCTGATGGCTCCAGCGCGGCGCCTCCACGGCGCTCTGAGGATCCATCTCCAAGTCCACCAGAGCGTGAATAAGCTGAAAATTGGTTTGCGGCTGTTCATCGGCGCCGGGACTGCCGCCCACGGCGAAGACGTCATCGCCCTTGAGGACCATGTAAGTGTTGAGCGTGTGCGCCGGACGTTTGCCCGGCTTGAGCGAGTTCGCTTTGGCGGGATCCAAGCCGAAACTGCACAGGCGGTTGTTCATGATCACGCCCGTGTCGCCGGCGATCACCCGTGAGCCGAAGGGCGCGAAAACGCTTTGAATGAATGAGATCGCGTTGCCGTCGCGGTCGGTGGCACATAAATAGGTCGTATCGCTACTCTGGTTGACTGCCGCCGTTTGCGACCGCGCGAGGATTTCATCGACCAGCTGGCGGCGCTTGGCGGCATATTCTTTGGAAATCAGCATGTGAATTTTCGGATCGCCGAACTTCGGATCTTCCAGGTAACGGATGCGGTCCTCAAAGGCGAGTTTCTTCGCCGCAACCTGATAATGGATCATATCGGCCCGGCTCATCTTGCCCTCGTGAAAAGGCCAGGCCTCGGCGATGTTGAGCATCTCGAGCACCATAAAACCCTGCGACACCGGCGGCTGTTCGTAAACCATTGTATCGCGATAGGTTGTGCTCAAAGGATCGCCCCAATGCGCCACCGGCGCCTGCAAGTCCTCTGCGCTGAGGATTCCTCCTTCAGCTTTGATCGTCGCGCAGATTTTCTCAGCGACTTCGCCGGTGTATAGACCATCCCGCCCGTAGCGGGCGATTTTTTCCAGCACGTCGCTCAGCCCCTTTTGCGCGAGGATCTTACCCGGCTTAGGCGTGCCCAGCGGCTGGCGGTAACAGCGGTCCACCCAGGGGAAATCCGGGCTGAACTCTGAGATGCTTTCGGCGAAGTCTTGCGAAACCGGAAACCCCGCTCTGGCGATGCCGATGGCGTCTACCATGAGGCGACCTAATTCTTTCGTTGCGTATTTCTTATGCAGTTCGAGCCAGCCGTCGACAGCGCCGGGGACTGCGATGCTGAGCGGCCCAAACTGCGGAATGCTCTTCAGCCCATGATCGCGGAAATAATCAATCGTCGCCTTTGCCGGCGCCGGACCGCTGGAATTAAGCGCCTCCACCTTGCCTGTTTTTTTCATGTACACCAGCGCAAACAGATCGCCGCCGGGCCCGCTGGCTTCAGGCTTCACGACGGACATGACAAATGCCGCGGCGAGGGCCGCATCGACGGCGTTGCCGCCTTCATGCAAAACTCTTACGCCCGCCAGCGATGCCAGCGCATGGCCCGAAGAAACCACGCCGTTTTGCCCCATGATCAGCGGGCGCGCTGCTTTTGAAAATTTCATATCGCTCCTATTCCGAGAATCCTGGCGGCGTTGCCGCCGAGAATTTTTTCTTTCTCAGCTGCGCTCAGTTCGAGGCCGGCGATGGCCTTGAGGCTGTTTCTTACCAGCAGCCGGCCCTCTTCCGGGCCGTAGGGATAATTCGTCCCCAGCACCATTCGGTCAACGCCGAAGAAGTCTTTCACGCAGCGCAGCGTCGAAGCCGGGTGATCCGCGCTATCCACGTAAAAACGCCGGAAGGAATCCAGAGGATTTTCGTTCAGGCCGTACCTATGGCGAATTTCGTCGGTCCGACCCGTGTAGATGTTGATCGCGCGCTGCGCAAAGAAGGCCAGCACGCCACCGACATCGGCGACAACGAAATTGATTTCCGGAAATCTCTCCAACACTCTGCCGTACACCAAACGGGTCATCGCCACCGTACAGTCGAATGCCCAGCCGAAAATCAGCGTCGGCATGATGTCTATACCGACCGCCTCCGTGGCGAGCGGGGCGGTGGGATGGATGTAAACCGGCAGTTTGTATTTTGCCAATCGCTCGTAGAGCGGAAACAACTCTTCGCGATCCAATGCCTGACCATTTAGATTGGCAAAACACCCGAAACCCTTGAGCCCCAGATCGTTAATCGACCGCTCCAGCTCATCCAGCGAAGCTTCGATGGAGCAAGTCGGCAGCGTGAAAAAGCCAATAAACCGCTCGGGATATTTTTTACAAATGGCGGCAATCGCATCGTTGGCGACGCGCGCCATTTTGATCGCGCCATCCCCCTCGTAGCGGTCCGCGCCCGGCGCCGGAATGGTCAGCACATGGACGTCAATTCCTAACTCGTCCATGTGCTCGAGCCGGCGCTCGATATTTTGCCCCTGAAAGGTCGCCGTATTGATCCGGCATTTGAGCTTTTTATCGTAAAAGTAGCTCATGCCGCTGTCAGGATCGGGCTCTTCGAGAATGACCGCCCCGTCGAGACGTTTCATTTCGGCAAGATAGTCGGGTGGAAATACATGCGCTTGAAAATCGATGATCATGGCGGCCTTGTCCAGTTCAAAGTTCAAGGTTCAAAGTTAGAAGATACCGGGGCGGGGTTGCGACGTTGAACATAAACCTTGAACCTTGAACGGTCTTACAGCCCGTAGAGCGCACGGGCGTTGTCGTCGAGAATCTTGTTAACCACATGGGGCGGCACGGCGCCGTCCTCTTTCAACCGGCGCAACGCCAAAATCTCCGAGGAGGTATCGTTGTGGCCGTAGTCGGTACCGATGACCAGATGATCTTCGCCGGTGAATTTGAGCACGTAGGCCAGATCGTCGTCGGTTTGACACGCTACCCAGATCTTATTCTTGCGCAAGACCTCGGTCTTGTCGACTTTGACTCCGCTACGTTCGAAACGGCGCGCGAAGTCGTGGATCGCATAGGGGACCCATTGTGAGCTCACTTCGATAAACGCCCACTTGGTTTTGGGAAATTTTTCAGGAATCTTGTAAAAGATCAGCGAGTGAAACGAGCCGACCACCGCAAGCTTGAATCTATTGAAGCCGCACTCGTCGGCGAAATAATCGTGCACAGCGAAGCTGCCCGTAGCGGAATGAACGCAAACCGGCAAGTCAAGTTTTCCCGCTTCCTCGTAAAGCGGGAAAAAATAGGAGTCGTGCAACCGCTTGTCCCCTTCGAGGCCGCGGATGAAAATACCGCAGGCGCCGTTCTCCTTGGCGAAGCGCGCCTCTTCCAGCGCTTTGTCCATCGTGAGCAGTGGCAGTAGCGCGACCCAGCGCAAACGCTCGGGCGCCGCCTTCCAGATATCGATGAGCCAACGGTTATAGCTTCGCGCCAGGGCCAGTTCGACCTCCGGGCGGCGGGTGAAGGGGCGCAAGCAAAATGTCGGATAAAGTACCTGGACGTCGATGTTGAGATCGTCCATGTGTTTGAGCCGCGCCTTGATATCTTCCATCTCGCGCGATTCCTTCGCGGTATCGTGGCCGACGTTGCGCGCCTTGCCGAGATAGGTCCCATCGATGAGCCACGACTCGCCCCCGGAAGTCGGATCGTTCGGCGTTGGCACGATGCGCGGCCGGTGCCGCCGCTCCGATTCCAGCATGTAATCCCAGGTCCGCTCGGTTTCCAAGACATGAGCATCAGCATCGATGACAGCCATCTTTAAAGCCCTCCCAAATTTGTTTTCGCCAAGATCGGCGCCGGCCGGCTTTTATCCTTTTTGGATCCGACCGACGCATTGCAGCCCTGACAAGTATAGTCATAAAGTTCGCCGTCGGGCAGCACGAGCAAAAGCCGCTCGCGCACCGGCATCGCCTTGCGACAGTTGTTACAGTAAAGCAGTGTGGCGTTGAACTGATTGAAGGTTGGCTCCACGGACTCTCTCCAAACGGTTTAGGGTCTACCGGGTTCCGCGCTCAACTCGGCACACGTATACGAAACTAACCTGTTCCTGGTTTATTGTTTCTGGCTTCTAGTTTAAGAATTCGGAAGCCAGGTCTCAACAACCAGAAACTTCGAACTAGGATCTTCAAACTAAATTCTAGTGCTCCTGCTGTTCAGCGCTTTTGCGCGCCTGAGCTTCTTTGATTACTTTCTCCGACAGGTGCCCGGGCAACTCTTCATAATGAGAAAATTCCATATGAAACTCACCGCGGCCGCTGGTCAGCGCTCTCAGATCCGGCGCGTATTTTAGCACCTCGGCCATGGGCACCTTGGCCTTGATTATCTGAGCATGCCCTTTGCTGTCCATACCCAGGACTTTGCCGCGTCGGCTGTTTAGATCGCCGATAACGTCGCCCATGCTTTCATCCGGCACGGTGACGTCCATGTTCATGATCGGCTCGAGTAGCACCGGCTTGGCCTTCTCCACGGCGTTTTTGAATCCCAGGGACGCGGCGATCTTGAAGGCCATGTCGGAGGAATCCACATCGTGATAGGAACCGTCATAGAGCGTCACGCGCACGTCCACCATCGGATAGCCGGCGAGATAACCGCCGGCCATCGCCTCCCTGATACCCTTTTCCACCGCCGGAATATAGTTGCGCGGGATGGCGCCGCCGACGATTTCATCGACGAATTCGAAGCCTCCGCCGTGGGGCAGCGGCTCGATCCTGAGCCAGGTGTCACCGAACTGGCCGCGCCCGCCGGTCTGTTTCTTAAGCCTCCCCTGGGCGCTGGCTTTGCCCCGGATGGTTTCCTTGTATGGCACCTTGGGTGCTTTGAGCACGACGTCGGCCCCATACTTGCGTTTCAATTTTTCAACGATGATCTCGATGTGCTGCTGCCCCATGCCCGACAGGATGAAATCCCGCGTTTGCTCGTCGCGGTGCACCTCGATAGTCAGGTCCTCCTCCATCATGCGATGAAGCCCCTGCGGCACCTTTTCTTCATCGGCTTTGCTCTTGGGCTCAAGGGCAAACGAAATCACCGGCGAAAAGTGCGGCGGGCCCTCGTACTGGATGGGCGCCTTGTCATCGCACAGAGTATCGCCCGTGCTGACGTCTTTGAGCTTCGCCGCCGCGACGATATCACCCACCGAAACATCCTTGGCCGGTTCCTGTTTTTTCCCTTCCAGGCGGAACATGTGGCCGATCTTTTCTCTACTTTGTTTGTTGGCATTGTAACAAGCGCCGTCGGCGGCAAGCGTTCCCGACATGACGCGCATCACCGACAATTTGCCGGCGAAGGGATCGCTAATGGTCTTGAACACGTAGGCAGAAAACGGCGCGCTCGGGTCTGGTTTGCGTTTTTCCACTTCACCGGTGGAGGGATTCCTGCCTTCAGCCTCGCCTTCGTCGATAGGGGAAGGCAAGTAATCGGTCACGGCGTCCAGCAAGCGATCGATAGCGACGAGCCGGGTCGACGAGCCATAAAGGATCGGAAAAACCTTGCGTTCCAGGGTGGCATTGCGCAGCGCTCGCTTCAGCTCCTCCGGCGAAGGCTCCTGGCCGTCCAGGTATTTCTCCAACAGGGCGTCATCGGTCTCCGAAACCGTTTCTAAAAGCTCGAGACGCATCCTTGCCGCTGCGTCCTTGATATCGGCGGGAATGTCCGCTTCGGCGCACTTGCCAGTGTCCCCGTCGTAGAGATACGCCTTCATCGTAAGCAGATCGACAACCCCTTTGAACCCGGCCTCGGCGCCGATGGGCAGCTGGAGGAACACTCCCCTTACCCCTAGTGCCTCAAGCAGGCCGTTGGTACGCTCCTCCACGCCGGCCGGCTCGTGGTCCATTTTGTTGACGAACAAAAGACGGCTGATTCCCTCTTCGTTTGTCCTGTTCCAGAGTCGCTCCGATTCGACCCGCAGGCCAACCATCGGATTGAGTACGAAAACTGCACCCTCAAACGCACGCATACAGTTGATGGAATCCGCCAGAAAAGCGGTGTAGCCCGGCGTATCCACTAGAGTCATAGGATGCTTCGACCAATTTAAAGAGTGAAACGCAGTGGAAATCGAAACGTGATGCTTGACTTCTTCCGGGTCGTGGTCCAACACCGAGGTCCCGTCCTGAATCCGCCCGAGCCGCTGGGTCGCCCCCGCCGTAAACAGCATCGCTTCGCCGAGCGAAGTTTTTCCCGAGCCGCCCTGGCCCAAGATGCCGATATTACGAAGTCTCTCCAGTTCCGCTATAGCCATAACTTTGGCTTCCCTCCCGTGACGTTATTTCTGCGCTCGCGCGTGTACCTCTCGCAACGCGTTGCGTTCGTAAATAATTCTTAGCCCGTCGAGAGTCAAAAAATCGTCCACCTCGCCGATCGTCGAACACGCGGTGGCTATAAGCGACGCCAGACCGCCAGTGGCCACCACCTTGGACGGCATGCCGTGTTCGGTTTGAATTCTCTGCACGATGCCATCCACCAGGCCGGCGTAACCGAAGAAGATGCCCGCTTGAATCGAGCTTACGGTGTTTTTGCCGATGACTTCCTTGGGCTTGACGACTTCGATGCGGGGCAATTTAGCAGCCCTCTGCACCAGAGCCTCCAGCGCAATCGAAAGACCCGGGGCGATGGCGCCGCCGATATATTCGCCCTTCTTGGAAATGAGATCGATAGTCGTGGCCGTGCCGAAATCGACGATGATGCAGCTGTCGTGGTATTTTTCATAGGCGGCGACACCGTTGACGATGCGGTCGGCGCCGACATCCTTCGGGCTTTCGTAGAGGATTGGCATTCCGGTCTTGATTCCCGGCCCGACGATCAGAGGGTCAAGGTTGAAAAACTTTCGCGCCAGCTCCTGGGTCGTCGTGAGCATGGGCGGCACCACGCAGGAAGCTACGATGGCGTTGATCTGCCCGCAGCGGAACCCCTCGACGGCGATGAGCTGCCCGATCAACACGCCATATTCGTCGGCGGTGCGTTCGGATTGCGTGGCCAGGCGCCAATGGGTAGTCAGCTTTTTACCCTGGTAAAGGCCCAGAACGATGTTGGTGTTGCCGATGTCGATGGCCAAAAGCATTTTAGTTTGCGTCACCCATCAACGGGAATCACATCGCCGGCGACGATTCGTTGACATCCGCCATCGGGCGACTCGATGACTAAAGCCCCGTCCGCGTCGATGCCGATGGCGCGCCCATTGATGGTCCGGTCCGTCATTTCAACGCGCACGCGCTGCCCGCGCAGGCCGAAGCGCGCGTCCCAGCGGGGGGCGAGTGCCGCGAATCCCGTTTCTTCGAGAATTCCATAGCACCTGTCAAGGTCGTGAATCAATCGCCTCAAGAAGCCCTCCCGGCTGACGCTCCTCCCCGCCAAAACCGACAGTGAAGTTGCGCGTTCGCGAAGCTCCGGGGGCATCGAGTCAAGCGGAAAATTGACATTGACGCCGATGCCGAGAATGACAAACTCGACCCGTTGAGGATTCGACGCCGCTTCGGTCAGCACCCCGGCCAGTTTTTTGCCCCCGGCCATTATGTCGTTGGGCCATTTGATCGCCGGTGCCGCCGGGGCGAAACTTTCGATGGCATCGGCCAAAGCCACCGCGGCGGTCAAGGTGATGCGCGGCGCATGGGCAGGCGGTAACTTGGGACGAAGAATGATCGAGCAATACAAGTTGGCATAGGGCGGCGATACCCAACGCCGCCCCAGGCGCCCCCGGCCCCGGGTCTGCTGCTCGGCAACGACAATCGCGCCTTGCGGCTCTCCGCGTTCGGCGAGCAAGCGGGCATAATCATTCGTCGAGTCGATTTCATGGAAATAATGAAAGCGGGTTCCCAGGCGCTTGGACGCGAGACCGTTTTCGACTTCACGGATGCGAAGCGGACGTGACTCGGTCGTCACAGGGCAAATATGATCATGATTACGCGGCAACATTCAAAGTTATTTTCATGTTGAAATCCACCACCGGGGCGGAATGGGTCAGCGCTCCCGAAGAAATGAAATCGACGCCGGTCTCGGCGACCTGTCGAATCGTTTCCAAGGTGATGCCGCCCGAGGCCTCCAACCAGGCCCGTTTGTTGATCAGGCGCACCGCTTCGGCCATCTGGGCGATGGACATATTGTCTAGCATGATGACATCCGCGCCGGCATCGATGGCCTCCTGGACTTGCTTCAAATTGCCGGCTTCCACTTCGATTTTGGCCATGAATGGCGCATGGCGCCTGACCGCCTTTACCGCCTCGGCGATGGAGCCAGTGGCCTCGATATGATTGTCCTTCACCAGCGCCGCATCATAGAGGCCGATGCGGTGATTCATGCCACCGCCCATGCGCACGGCGTATTTTTCCAAGGTGCGCAACCCCGGCGTGGTCTTTCTGGTATCGAGCACCTTGCAGGAAAATCCTTTGACCGCTTCGACGTACTTGCGCGTCAGCGTCGCCGTCCCGGAGAGCCGCTGCAAAAAATTGAGAGCGGTACGTTCCGCCAACAACAGCGCCCGCACCGGCCCCACAGCTTCCGCCACCACCGTCCCCGACTTCACCGCGTCGCCGTCCTTCGTCAATAGACGAATCGTGACTCTGGGGTCGATGAAATAAAAGATGCGGTCCAGCAGCACCAGCCCCGCAACCACGCCGTCTTTTTTCGCGCGAAACAGTCCCTTGCCTTGGCTGTCCGCCGCGATCGTCGCCATGGTGGCGAGATCGCCTGGGCCGATATCTTCATCCAGCGAGTCGCGAATCAATCGCTCGATCTGCGGGGTAACGAGAATATCCATGATCCTCAATCCCTCCCTGCCTTGAGTTCTCCAATGCGCGCGATGCTTAAATTGAGCGCGCGCAGCTTGTCTTCATACTGAAGCGCCTTGTCCCGCTCTTTTTGCACGATCTCATGTTTGGCCTTGCTGAGAAATTCGCCATTGCCGAGCTTCCTTTGTACCCGCGCAAGCTCAGCGGTAATCTTGCCCGCCTCTTTCATGAGCCGCGCATGTTCTTCGTCGAGATCGAGCACATCGTCCAACGGCAGGTAAATCTCGGTGGCCCCGACGACGGCGGTAGCCGCGCCTTTGGGACGATCGCCGCCCGCGAAATACTCCGCCGCGCCGACGCGCGCAAGCAGGCGAAGATAGGCGGCGTGCTCTTTGAGCATCGCGAGCTCGCGCTCCAGCCCATGAAAGATCACTTTGACTTCTTTGCCCGGCGGGCAGTTCAGCTCGGTGCGGAGATTTCTTACGGCGCGGATCACGCCCATGAGAAATTCCATGTCTTTCTCCGCCGCCGTATCGCGCCAAGACTCGGCAGCGCGCGGGTAGACCTGCAGCATGATCGTCTTGCCGTTGCCGTCCAACGCCTGCCAGATCTCTTCGGTGACGAAGGGCATGACCGGATGAAGCAAAAGCAGAATTTGCTCCAGCAATTCCACGAGCAGCTGCCGGCTGCGCGCGTTATCTTCGCCCGGCGCGCTGTTTAGCGCCGGCTTGCTCATTTCGATATACCAGTCACAGAACTCATGCCAGGTGAACTGATAAAGCACATTGGCGAAGTCGTTGAAGCGGTAAGCCTCGAGGGCGCCGCGCGCCTCATGGATGGCCGCCGCCAAACGCGAACGAACCCAGCGCTCGGCGAAGCTTAAATTCTCCACGCTGAGGGCCGAGGGCTTGCCGGCAAAGTCCGCGGCGCCGCGTGGCGCGTTCAACAATACGAAACGCGCCGCGTTCCACAGCTTGTTGACGAAATTTTGATAACCGGCGATGCGCTCCGGAGAAAGCTTGATATCGCGCCCCATGGCCGCCATCGCCGCCAAGGTAAAGCGAAAAGCATCCGTGCCGTACTCATTCATGACATCGAGGGGGTCGATGACGTTGCCTTTGGATTTGGACATTTTCTGGCCAAATTCATCGCGCACGAGGGCATGAATGTAAACGTCACGAAACGGCACATCGTCCATAAACTTGAGCCCCATCATAATCATGCGCGCAACCCAGAAAAACAGAATATCGAAACCGGTGACCAGAGCAGATGTCGGATAGAAATTCTTGAGGTCGTCCGTACGCTGCGGCCAGCCTAACGTGGAGAAGGGCCAGAGGCCGGAAGAAAACCAGGTATCGAGCACGTCTGGATCCTGGATCAACTCCGCGCCGCCGCAGTGCGGGCACCGGCTTGGCGTCTCGCGTGCGACAATGGGTCTGGCGTCTCTAGTCAAAAGATAACCGCCCTCGGCCGTCCTTATGATATTCGCACCGTCACAGCCCCTGCAGTACCAGGCGGGAATCTGATGACCCCACCAAATTTGCCGCGAGATGCACCAATCCTTGATGTTTTCCATCCAGGCGAAATAGGAGTTGCTCCAGTTTTCGGGAACAATCCGTATGCTGCCGTTGCGCACGGCCTCAATGGCGGGTCCGGCCAAAGGCTTGATGTTGACGAACCACTGCGGCGTTAGATAAGGCTCGATCACCGTCTGGCAGCGATAACAGTGGCCGATGGCATGGCGGTGCGCCTCGACTTTTTCCAGGAAGCCGTTTTCTTGCAATTCCGAAACGACGAGCTTTCGGGCGGCGAAGCGGTCCTTGCCGCGATAGCGCTCGATCCAGCCGCCGTTTTCGCCGCGAGCGAAAAAATCCGCGGCATCGATGCGCGCGTCGGCATCGAAGATGTTGATCTTCTCCAGACCATGGCGCTCGCCGATTTCATAATCGTTGAAGTCGTGGCCCGGCGTAATCTTGAGGGCGCCGGTGCCAAACTCCTTATCGACGTAAGCGTCGGCGATCAGCGGCACGATGCGATTGGTAATCGGTAGACGAATCTTTTCCCCATGTAACCCCAGGTAGCGGTCGTCCTCCGGGTGCACCGCCACCGCGGTGTCACCCAGCATCGTTTCAGGGCGCGTCGTAGCGACGATCAAGGCGCGCGAAGGATCGTCCGCGAACGGATAGCGAATATGCCACAGCGTGCCATCGATCTCTTCATGGACCACTTCGATATCCGCCAACGCGGTTTTGCAGCGCGGGCACCAATTGATCAGCCGTTCCGCCCGGTACAGGAGCTTGTCCTCCCAAAGGCGGACAAAAGCTTCACGCACCGATCGCGACAGCCCTTCATCCATGGTGAAACGCTCATGGCGCCAATCGCAGGAGACGCCGAGCGCTTTTAATTGATGCAGGATCGTGTCGCCGGCCTCCGCTTTCCATTGCCAAATTCTTTGGACAAATTTTTCCCGCCCCAACTGCACGCGGGTAAGGCCGCGCTCGGCAAGCTGGCGCTCCACGACGTTTTGCGTGGCGATGCCGGCATGGTCGGTGCCCGGCACCCACAGGACGCGAAATCCATCCATTCGCTTGTATCGGCAAAGAACGTCCTGGAGCGTGTTGTTCAGCGCATGGCCCATGTGCAGCGATCCCGTCACGTTGGGCGGCGGGATGACGATGGAATAAGTCGGCGCCGCCACGGCGGCCGGCTCGAAGGCACCACTTTCCAGCCAGTGCTTATACCACTTAGCTTCGACGTCTTTGTGGGAATAGGCCTTGGGGAGTTCCATAGGTTGCTATTTCTTTTTCCGCTCGCCCTTGCTTTGCTTGCGTGCGGGCGCTTCTTCAACCACATCCACGAGCTCGATGACGTTTCGCGCTTTCGGCGTCGCCGCGGCGGCATTCTCCGTGGCTAAATTTCCAGCGCCGCCGCCGGCTTTGAAATCCTGCGCCAGGCACTCCGCCAACGCGGCGCGTATCGCTTGTCTCGATACGGGTCGTTTGACGATCACGAGCTTCTCGCGTTTGGGCGGCCGCGGCGGGTCGCTGTCGACCCAAATCATCGGCGCTTTCCACGACTCCATCGCGCGCAGCGCTTGCGCGGACAGCCCACTCGCCTCCCTCAGCGCCGCCGCATCTACGATCACGGCGGCGACCTCTTGAAGCTCTCCGGCGTCCGGTACCGTCTCGACCATCCGCGCTTCATGTTCCGGGAAGAGCGCGATGGCAGTGGCTTGCTGTAAAATTTTTCGTGGTTCAATGACCAAAATGGCGCTCATGGCTCGCTCGATTTCCCATTATCTTGACAACCTTCGCACCCCAAGCTACAAAAACACCCAGGACAGCGGCTAATCGCACGGAGCGAAAGTGGCGGAACTGGTAGACGCGCAGGATTCAGGATCCTGTGGGGTAACACCCGTAGGGGTTCGACTCCCCTCTTTCGCACCAGACGAAATTTACTTAACATACAAGCCTGTCTTTCTCTAACATTCAACCCCCTAGCGATAGCTGATTGCGCGAGCTTTGTGAGCCGCGGAAGCGGGTACGCCAGACGAGCGGTAGATGGCGGAGAATGCGCAGTAGGGCGGCGAACAATATCGCGCCTTCACTGTGCGGGTGGGTCCGGGTGCAGCGAATACGAGCGACGTTCGCCATTTTATTACTATGCTCGGCTTTGATCATCGGCGCTTGTTCCGGGGATTCAGGTGATTCTTCCGGTGCTGCAAAGGATCCCGATCGGCAACGCGGCCGGGCCGTCTATGTGGCGAACTGCGTTGCGTGCCACAATAACGATCCATCAAAAGACGGTCCCATCGGCCCGGCGCTGACAGGCTCATCCAAAGAACTGATCGAGTACCGCGTGCTGCGCACGGAATATCCGCCGGGGTACAAACCCAAGCGCAATACCAGATTGATGCCGACTTTCCCCTACCTGAAATCAGAAATTCCGTACCTCGCGGTCTATCTGCATTGAGGCAGGATAGACTGAAGTATAGCGCTTCCGCGAATCGGGTGGCACCTTGACCTGACTACTGATCTATGACATTTTCGCGCTAGCTTTTTGCGGCCACCCGGAGCCTATCTGATTCACGAATCAAAACTTAAAACAGCGAGAGCCGAGTCCGCACTGGCGGCGAAAATACCGCGGCAAATTCCAGTGGCCGCCGACCAGTGCGATCCATCCAAGTCCGTCGCTCGGGAGCTTGACCTGGTGGAACGGACTCTGGCGCGGGCGATTGGATCGCGGGAACAGAGCTTGACCGATATTGCGGCGCACTTGATCGACGGCGGCGGGAAAAGAGTACGGCCGATGGTGACGCTCCTGGCACACCTCGGATTGGGCGGAAAAGGGTCCCAAGACATCGTGGATATTGCCACCGCCATCGAACTGATCCATAGCGCTACGCTGCTGCATGATGATATCCTTGATGATGCGGAGACCCGCCGCGGCAAAGTGTCCGCCTATAGAAAATTCGGCCTCAAACCCACCCTCGTCGCCGGCGATTTTCTTTTCATCAAAGCATTCGAATTCGCCGGTAAATTCGACGAAATCGTGGTGCAATGGACCGCCGATGCCTGCACGCTTTTGACGGAGGGCGAAATTCTTCAGGGAATCTTCAACCGCAACCGTTCGGTGACACTCGGCGATTACGTGGAAATCGTAAGGCGTAAAACGGCGTCGCTTTTCCAGACCGGCTGCAAAGTCGGCGCTTACCTGGCCGGGGCTAAGCCCGCCATCGTGGACCAAGCCGACAATTATGGCCTTAACTTGGGTATCGCCTTTCAAATCGTCGATGATGTTCTCGACGTGGTCGGGCACGCTGCTCTTCTGGGTAAACCTACGGGCATGGATCTGCGCGACGGCAACCCCTCACTGCCAATCATCCTCGCGCTCGACGATAATGTGGTGCGCGATGCCTTTGAACAATCCGAGACCGGGGAAAGCCAGATTGCCGAAGCCCTGGAGGCGATCAAGAGAGGTTCGGCGATCAGAAAGGCGAAGGAGCTATCGCGGTCCTACGCCGAAGCCGCGCTTGCGTCGCTAAAAAAACTGCCCGCATCTCCTTACCGCAACGGTCTCAAGGCCCTGGTCAAGCTCATCATCGACCGAGACTTTTAGCTCGCGGTATTCATGAACCAGTGGAGAATCATGGCACGCCAGCAGTGCTGAGATCAGCCGCGCTTTATCGGGTTCAAGGTTCAACGTTTAAAACGTGCCTTGAGCGCGTGTTGAACGGGTTCAAGGTGGGGACTGCTGAGGGTTCGAAACGTTGAACCTTGAACCCGGGATTTTGGACCATTTACCCAGACCAATCCATGGCTGCTTCTGACCCTCCGCGCGACCGCGCCGTTCGAGGCATGTTCGATGATGTGGCGCCGCGTTACGATCTGCTCAACCGGATCATCAGCTTCCGGCTCGACGGCTACTGGCGCAAGGCCGCGGTCGCCGCGGTTTTGCGTGGCAACGCTAGCCTGCTTTTGGACCTCGGCGCTGGCACCGGCGATCTCACCTTTGCCGCGGCCAAAAGTGGCCGTGGCGGCACGCGCGTGATCGGCCTCGACTTCTCGCTGGCAATGTTGCGGCTCGCGCAGCAGAAAAAAGCGCGCGCGGCGCACGCCCAGGAGACGCAATTCGTTCAAGGCAGCGCCCTTTCCGCGCCATTCAAAACGGGCGTTTTCGACTGCGTCATGTCCGCTTTCGTTCTGCGTAACATCTCCGACTTGAAGCTGTTTTTCACCGAGGCGCGGCGGGTTTTGAAACCGGGCGGGACGCTGGTGACTCTCGACATGTTTCCGCCGGCGAGGAACTGGTTCAGCCCGCTCTATGCCCTGTATTTTTACCAGCTGGTGCCGTGCATCGGCAAATTGTTGTCGCCCAACGGTCAGGCCTACCAATACCTCTCGCAATCGGTCCGGCAGTTTCACTCTCCCGAGGCGGTCGCCGCTCTAATCGAAGCGGCGCAATTCGAGCCCGTGAAACTGCGAAAATTTCTTAATGGCGCGGTTTGCATGCACGTCGCGCAAAAATCTCTCGCCCGGCCTGCCGAATAACCCGATGCAGAGTTTCTCCAGTAGTTTCCTTATTTTCTTCTATCAGGTGGCTTCGGGGGGCCTGTTCGCCTTGGCCGCAACGCCGTTTCACGAGCTCGACCGCGCCTTCTACAAATCCACCGGCGGCGTGCTGTTCATCATCGCCTTACTCGGCCTGTGGGGGAAAATCCAATTCTACTGGCAAGGGGTCGCAACGGAATTTAGCGCCGCGGCCGCCGTTGAGCTTTTCTTTCACTCGGCTTTCGTCATCTGCTTGGGTGCATACATCGTTTCACTCTGGACGGAGCGGCAAAATTTCCGCGCCCGTAGTTTTTCCTCGGCGATTCTCACCGGGCTGGCGGGCCTGATCCTGACCGGGCTAAATTCTTATCCCGCACCGGACGTCTCCCTGGAGGTTGTGATTTACCCAATCGCCTTTTGCTTATCAGCTCTGCTGTTGGGCAGCGTAACCGTGGGAATGTTGATCGGCCATTGGTACCTCATCGACACCGGCCAGAGTATCGACCCCTTCGTGCGCATCTACAAGTTTTTTGTCGCCGCATTGTTGCTGCAAAGCGGCTTCCTACTGCTTTCGGTGCTGTGGATTTATCTCGCCGGCGCTCCGAGCACCATGGAGAGCTTGAAAATGCTTTGGGCGAAAAACTCAACTCTGTTAGTCACGCGCATCGTGGTGGGACAAGCCGCCCCGCTGGTTCTGTCCTGGATGATCTGGCGCACGCTGCTGATCCCGCACACCATGGCGGCTACCGGACTTTTCTATATCGCGCTTTTGGGTGTCTTCGTCGGCGAGATACTAGGACGGCAAATTCTCACCTTGAGTTCCTTGCCGTTCTGAGTTTGACTTCTGACTCGCAGCCGCCGGCGGGTAGGTTTTGATTTTCGTGACCCTCAGACCTCTGGGCGTCCAGCCCAAATCGTAGCCCACAGCTTCCCCTTCTCTCAGATCATGGACCGTCTTGGCCGCGCCGCAGAGAAGCACGAACTCGTATGAGAATGGCACCTCCCGGCCGCTTTCGATGCGCACAAACCCGGTATTGTTAGAAGGAAAAAGTTTAGTGATCATGCCCTGATGAAACAGGTCGCTTTGCGCCGGCAGATCCGTTTTCTCCTCATCACTCATATTTGGATTTTGGTTAGCCCGACCAAAGCAGTGCGCAACGGCGCGCAGGTTGACAACATGCAACCGCTTATAGCGGCTGTTTCTGCCGGGCGATGCGCCCCTGCAGTTCCATTAATCCGTCCAGGACGGCCTCCGGGCGCGGCGGACAGCCGGGAACATAGACGTCGACTGGAATGATTCTGTCGATCCCCTGCACCGTCGCGTAGTTATCGTAAAAACCACCGCTCGCTGCGCAGGCGCCGAAGGCCATGACCCATCTCGGCTCGGACATTTGCTCGTAAACCCGTTTAAGCACCGGCGAGAGTTTGTGGTTGACTGTGCCTATGACCATCAACAAGTCGGCCTGCCGCGGGCTGAAGCGCGGCAGCAGCGCGCCGAACCGGTCGATATCGTAGGGCGACATGGAGAGCGACATATATTCCATCGCGCAACAAGCCGTGGCGAACGGGTAGGGGAAGAGCGAATACTTGCGAGCCCAGCCGACGGCCTTGTCCAAGCGCGTCAGGACCACGGTATCGGCAAGCAACTTGTCCGGTCCAAACTTGGAATTCTTAGAGGATTCGATTTGATCCATAGAGGAACCTGTATGAGCCGTGTCTTCTCCCGAAAGTTACTATTTTTCAGACAATGGCTCAAGCTCCACAGGCCGGTCCTTCATGAGAGTTCAGCCGTTCAAACCGTTCCAAAGGTTTTGAACGGCTGAACGATTTGAACTCACCGATTTCCTCTTGACCCGGCGGCTCTCTATCGATTAGCTTCCGGTCAGTACGCGGAGGAAGGAACACCATGGACTTCAATTTGCCTGAAGAAATTCAAATACTGAAAAACACGGTGCGGCGCTTTGTCGACAAAGAATTGATACCGCTGGAGCGCGAGTACCGTCACGACAGCGAGGGTCCGATGCCGGAGCATTTGCTCAAACCGCTTCAGGAAAAGGCCAAAGCCATGGGGCTCTGGATGCTCGACGTGCCGGCGGAGTACGGCGGGGCGGGGCTTGGACTCCTGCCGCGTTGCGTCATTCATGAAGAGATCGCGCGCGCCGCGTCTTTGCCCTTTCGCAGTCTCGAATTGTTCGGCCCTGAAGTGCGCCCGGTGCTCTTTCACTGTAACGAGGAACAAAAAATACGCTTCTTGGAGCCCGTGCTGCGCGGCGAAATGCGCTTTTGCTTCGCCCAGACCGAGCCGGACGCGGGCAGCGATCCCGCGAACATGCGCACCCGCGCCGTGCGCGACGGCGAGAACTTCGTCATCAACGGCACCAAGCGCTTTATCACCGCGGCGGGCCGCTCAGATTACGTCCAACTCATGGCGGTCACCGATCCTGAAAAGCGCGCTCGTGGCGGTATCACCTGCTTCGCCGTCGATCTCAAGACACCCGGCGTAACGCTGGAACGGCAGTGGCCGACCATGATGGGCGAGGCACCTTGGCAGATTCTGTTTGACAATGTTCGGGTGCCGGCGGCCAATGTCATCGGCGAGATCGGCGGCGGTTTTTCGCTTGCGCAAAAGTGGATCGGTGAAGGCCGCATCAGGGGGCACGGCGCGCGGCCCGTCGGCATTGCCCAGCGCGCCCTCGATTTGATGATCGAGTATGCAAAAGTTCGCGTGACTTTCGGCCGGCCGCTTGCCGATCGCCAGGCGATCCAATTCATGATCGCCGACTCGGCGATGGAGCTGCATGCGACAAGGCTCATGGTCTATGAATGCGCCTGGCGCCAAGATCAAGGCGAAGACGTCCGCAATCTGTCCTATATGGTCAAGGTTACGGCCACCGAGATGGCGAGCCGGGTGGTGGACCGCGCAATTCAGGTGCACGGCGGACTTGGTCTGATGAAGGAGTTGCCCCTCGAGTGGTGGTATCGCCAGATTCGCAGCACGCGCATCACGGAGGGCGCCAACGAGGTCCTGCGCTGGCGCCTTGGTCAGAATGTAATCCGCTCGCATGCCTAACGGCGGAATGGCTCACAGAGCGCCCAGATAAACTGTTTGCTTCTGGTTTTAAACGCCGGATTGCTCCGACGGCTTGAACGACTTTACCGGTTTGAACTTTTTAAACGCCTTGTCTTTATTGTGACGACGGCTCTTTGGCTTTTTTCAAGAGCTCGTCGATTCGTTGCGCCCGGTCCTCGGTCTCGTCATAAAAAAATTCGATCGCCGGCACAAACTTCAAATTGATCTGTTTGCCGACGCGCGATCGAATGAAACCGCCGGCGCTGCGCAGTCCCGCCAGCGCGCTATCTCGGTTCTCGGCGCCGCCAAGGAGATTGAAGTAAACGCGGGCATGCTTGAGGTCTTTGGTTACTTTTACGGCTGTGATCGTGACTCCGCGCACCCGCGGGTCGCGGATCTCGCGGCTGAGCAGTTCCGATATGAGCTCGACGAGCAAATCGCCGACGCGGTCTGAGCGCTGGTAATCCATAGGGTTCAACGTTCAATGTTCAAGGTGACGACTTCGATTCCGAAAACTTTGAACATTGAGATTTGAACGGAACGCTCACTTCAGCCGAGCCTTAGTCTCGCGCGTGCATGTCAATAGCGATGCCGATGCCTCTGAGCCGTATCGTTACAGAGGATGCTTAAAAACTGTCCGCGCAGACCGCTCAAAAGACCTCAGAGGCGAGGCGCAGTTTTCGTCACTCGTGTTCGTGGTTCGTGTTCGAAAAACGAGCACGAGCACGAGAAACGAGCACGATTAGAGCGAGGCGATCGAGTGCAACGACAGACTGTGTGAAAACTCCGTTCATGGTTCGACTGGGCTCACTACGAATGGATGTCAGACATTGCAAATCAAGCATTTAGCCGTTCGCCCTGACCCCTCGACAAGCTCGGGACTAAGGCTGTCGAGGGACCTTTCCTGAGGCCCCTCGAAGGATCGAAGGGCTCCTAAAGAGTTTTCACACAGTCTGACGTTGGCGCGAGGCGATCGAGAGCAACGAAGCCTATGAGTCTTTTCAAGCTCTGCTAACAGTGAATAATCTCGCTGCTTGACTCGTCCACCTGCGCAAGACCCATGTCGTCGACGAAGTCCACCACTTTCTGCAACGATGCCTGCACTACCGGCTCGCTACTGCCGACGACGGCGAAGCCCAGCACCGCGCTCTGCCAGAGATCCTGGTCATCGCATTCGCCGACGGAGATGTTGAATTGACCCGCGACCCGCGCTTGAATGCGCTTGATGAGGCCGCGCTTGCCCTTGAGCGAGTGATTTTCGGGCAATAGCAGACGGAGCTTGAGAACCCCTACGATCATGGCCCGCCGCGCCGTCGGAAGGCATTCTAACGAGTTTCGGCCGCCGTCGCCCGCGCTGATTCGCGCCCCGCGGGGTGTGGCGTGATGCGCCGCACCACGGGAACACGCTCATAGGCTTCAATGACATCGCCTTGCTTGATGTCTTGAAATCCTTCGATGCTCAATCCACATTCGTAGCCCGCGGCCACCTCGCGCACGTCGTCCTTAAAGCGCTTGAGGGTCGCCAGCTTGCCTTCATGGACCACGACCTGGTCACGGGTGAGCCGCACCTGATTACCGCGCTGAATTTTACCTTCCGTCACATAGCAGCCGGCGACGGTGCCGACACCTTGGATGTTGAAGGTCTGGCGGATCTCCACCCGGCCATTAATTTGCTCGCGGTATGTCGGCTCCAGCAATCCCTCCATCGCAGCACGCAGGTCCGCCACGACTTCATAGATGATGGTGTACAGACGCACATCGACGCCTTCGCGGGCGGCGAGAGCAGCCCCCTTGGATTCAGGGCGAACGTTGAAGCCGATGACGATAGCGTTGGAAGCGGCGGCGAGAAGAATGTCGCTCTCCGTGATACCGCCCACCGACCCATGGATTACTCGCAACTTCACTTCGTCGCCGGACATGCGCCCCAGCGCTTCCGTGATCGCTTCCACGGAGCCCTGGACGTCGCCCTTGAGCACCACGCGAAGCTCCTTAACATCTCCGGTCTTGATCTGGTCGTAAAGCTCTTCCAGCGAAACCTTGCTGCTCTTGACCAGCTCGGTTTCGCGCTGCTTGCTCTGGCGGAACTCGGCCACCTGCCGCGCCTTCGCTTCATCGGCCACGGCGACAAATGAATCGCCCGCCTGCGGCACACCCTGCAAGCCGAGAATCTCCACCGGGACGGAAGGTGGAGCCACGTCCAACTTTTGCCCATGGTCGTCGATCATCGCGCGCACCTTGCCGTGAAAAACGCCGCACACAAATGCGTCGCCGACATGAAGCGTCCCTTCCTGCACCAGGACCGTCGCCACCGGTCCGCGACCGCGGTCGAGTTTGGCCTCGACGATAGTACCGCGCGACAGTTTCTCGGGATTCGCCTTCAATTCCAACATATCCGCTTGCAATAGCACCATTTCCAGCAGATGGGGTATGCCCTCATGGGTCTTGGCCGATACCGGGGCGAACACCGTATCGCCGCCCCAATCTTCCGCCGCCAGCCCATATTCCGCGAGGCCTCTTTTCACTCGTTCGAGGTCGGCGTCGGGACGGTCCATTTTGTTCACGGCCACGACGATAGGCACTTCCGCAGCGCGCGCGTGGTTGATCGCCTCCACTGTCTGCGGCATGACGCCGTCATCGGCGGCAACCACAAGAACGACAATATCGGTAACCTTGGCGCCGCGCGCCCGCATGGCCGTGAAAGCCTCGTGGCCGGGCGTGTCGAGAAACGTCACGCTGCGCCCGTCCACTTGCACATGATAAGCGCCGATATGTTGCGTGATGCCGCCATGCTCTTGGGCGGTGACGTTGGTGCTGCGAATCGCATCGAGCAATGAAGTCTTGCCATGGTCGACATGTCCCATGATCGTCACCACGGGTGGACGCGGGAGAAGCGCCGCCTCCTCTTCCTCGACTTGGTGTTCCACCTCGAGAGCGCTATCGGCGTCAAATGCGACGTTTTCAACCTGATGATCGAATTCAGAGGCGATCAAGGTGGCGGTGTCCGCGTCGAGCATCTGGTTGATAGTCGCCATCATGCCCATGCTCATCAGCTTCTTGATAACGTCTCCGGCCTTTACGCCCATCTCGCGCGAAAGATCGCCGACCGTAATAACTTCGGAGATCTTGATGACTCGCTTGATTGCCTTGGGAACGGTGATTTCCGTTTTCCTCTGCTCTCTGCCGGGAAGGGCCCTTTTCTTTTTCGGTATGCGGCCCGCCCGCAGGTCTTGTTCCCGGAACTCGAGCACGTCTTGTTTTTTAACGACCCTCTTTTTGTGCCGGCCGCTTTTGGCCGGTTTCCCTGCTTCGCCTTCGGCCGCCGTTGGGACAGCTTCCGCGGGCGCGCCCGCAGAAACCGCCGTAGCCGAGGCGCCAGAAACCGCACGGCGCGCGCTCGGCGGCGGCGCTACCGGAATTCTCTGGGTTTGTTTGAGATCGATGCGGCCAAGCACAATGGCTCCACGGGGTGTTTGAGCTGGCGCGGGTTTTTCCACCGCCGGCTTGGCGATAGGCGTGACCGAGGCAGGCGTTGGTTCCGGTTCGGGTACCGGTTCCGCTTCAGTGACAGACGGCTCAGCCGCTTCGGCCTCAACCGGAGCTTGCGGTGCCGCCTCTTCGATGGGCTCAACGAACGACGGTTCCTCGGCGATGGGTTCAGCCTCCGGTAGAAACTCCGCGGGGAATTCTTCAACGGGCTGCTCAACGACCGGTGTCGTTTCGACGATGAGCGGGGGCGCTTCCTCGGCCGGCTTTTGGGCTTCTACCCGCGGCGTTTCCGCGTGTGGCACCTCCACGCGACTGGTGCGGCGGCGAATGACGTTGGCGCGCACCCTACGTTCGACGATGGTTTCGCGCGCCTGAACCTCGCCGAGACTCTCGTCTTCCGCGGTGACGACGCGATCGGCCACCACCTTTTCTTCGCCAACGTGGACTTGAGGTTTTTCTTGCGCCGTCAGAGCGCCACGCACTCGCGCGACCTCATCGTCCTCAAGGGAGCTTTGCGCCTTGCGCCCCCTCAAACCCAACTTATCCAACTGGGCGATGAGGTCCTTGGTCTCGATTCCCAACTCCTTGGCTAATAGATGGACTCTCGTCTTTCCCATCTGTTATTCTCCGTGTCGCTCCATTAACTCCTGAACCAGCTTTACTTTCTCACTCTTAGCAATATCCCTGTGAAAGGCGCGATATACACTCTTGCGCCGTAAGAATTTTTCCCAACACTCCCGGGCACAGTGCAGATAACCGCCCCGGCCGGCCCGGCTATTGTCGGCGATCAATTCGCCCTGGGCGCCGGCGCGCAAACGGATCAACTGGCCCCGATCATCTCGAGCACCGCAGCCCAAACAGGTCCGGCGTGGGGCGTGTTGCCGCCTCGCCACAGGGCGCCTGCTCGCTCAAGCTTCCTTGCTCGCCCCCAGTTCCGCAGCCGCGGCGCTTTCCGCCTGCTGCTGTGCCAACGCCAACGCCGCCGCCGCTTCCGCCTCTTTGCGCTGTTTCTCCTCTACATAGTCCTTCGCTGACTTGTGCAATGATTCGGCTTTTTCTTTGCTGATCCCTTCCACGTCCATAATCTCTTCCAGATCGCTCTGAGCCACATCCTCAGCGGATTTAAACCCCGCTTGGTAGAGTAGCTCCGCGGCGATGTCGCCGATGCCGGGGATAGCGCCGATGGATTGGCGCGTGCGCCGGGTTTCTTCTTCGGCCTCCGCCTCACTGCACACGTCGATGCGCCAGCCGGTCAGACGGGAAGCGAGCCTGACATTTTGGCCTTTTTTGCCGATCGCAAGGGAGAGCTGGTCGTCCGGCACCACAACTTCCATGCTGTGCTCGTCGTCGTCGATGATGATTTTGGACACCTTGGCCGGCGCCAGCGCCCGGCAAACATACTCCGCCTGATCAGGAATCCAGTGCACAATGTCGATTTTCTCCCCCCGCAATTCCTGAACCACCGATTGGACGCGCGTGCCTTTCATGCCGACGCAGGCGCCCACGGGATCCACATCGGGGTCGTTGGATACCACCGCGATCTTCGCCCGCCCGCCGGGCTCCCTAGCCGCGCCTTTGACCTCGACGATGCCTTCGTAGATTTCCGGCACCTCTTGCTCGAAGAGTTTAATCAACATGCCGGGATGAGTGCGCGACAGCACGATCTGCGGCCCGCGGCCGGTGATTTCGACGCTGACGATATAGGCGCGAATCCGGTCGCCCTGGCGGTAGCGCTCCCGCGGCACCTGCTCTTTTTCCGGCAGGATCGCGTCGGTGCGGCCGAGATTCACGATGATGTTGCGTTTCTCGAAGCGCTGCACGATGCCATTCACGAGCTGTCCCTCGCGCCCTTTGAATTCGTTGAAAATTATTTCCCGCTCCGCGTCGCGCACGCGCTGCACGATATTTTGCTTGGCAGCCTGCGCGGCGATACGCCCGAACTTGCTGGAATCGAGCTTGCATAGAAGCTCGTCGCCCATCTCGGCATCGGGATCGAGATTCTCGCGCGCCTCATCCAATGTGATCTCGACTTCGGGGTCCTGCACGGTTTCTACCACCGTTTTGGCTTCGAACAGCTCCACCTCGCCGATCTCCGGATTGAACTGCGCCTCGATTTTGCGCTGGTGACCGAAGGTCTTTTTGGCCGCCGACACCATGGCGTTTTCCAGGGCGCCGATGAGTATCGCTTTGTCGATGCCTTTTTCTTTGCTCACCTGTTCGATGACGCGATTGAGATCTTGCTGCATGTTACGCGCTCCAGTCATGCTCGTAATTGGATTTTTCGATCATGGAAAATGGAATCTGAAATTCCGTCCCGTCCTGTATCAATATGATTCTATCTTCAACCACTTTACCGAGAATGCCGAGGAACGAGCGCCGGCCGCCGATCATCTCCCGAGTGCGCACGCGGATGCGCTTGCCGACGAAACGGGAGAAATGTTCCGGCCGCGTCAGCGGGCGGTTGATGCCCGGTGACGAGACTTCAAGCGTATAGGCGCCGTCGACTGCGTCCTCGGCATCGAGAACGTCCCCCAACGCCCGGCTCATCCGACCCAAATCATCCATGTTCGGGCCGCCTTCTTTATCCAAATAGAGACGCAGCACGCGCCCGGAGCGACCGCCTTCGCGGCGAAACTCGATTTCGACTATCTCCATGCCCTCGCGCTCTGCCAATGGCGCCGCAAGCTGCCAGACCCGCCGCACGGTCGCATCCATCTTTTTTCAGGCCCAAAAACAAAAAAAGCGGGCAAGGCCCACTTCGAGTAAAACCCTTAAAGTGTAAGATTTTTTTAACATAGCGCCTGAGGTCATTGCAAGGCCTCGAAGGACGCCGGTGCGATTGCGCGCTCTGGGGCATTTGCTATGATTCTTCGTCGTTGTTCATGGACCGCGGTAACATCACGATGCGGTCTTGACGGCAAGGTCGCGTCGCGGCCCATGGCGTTCAAGATTCTGAGTTCTAATCCGGATCCTTGAACATTGAAGCAAATTTTTTCTGCACCGCAGCCGTTCGCCCCAAAGGCAATCTGGGCTAGCTCCAATGTAAACCTCGGTGAAAGCCTTGAGCGAAGCAAAAAAACCACCATCCAGCGAAAATTTCTGGCAGCGGATTCTTATCAGTCTGGAGGACGGCGTAATCACCGTGGATCCTGAGGGGAGAATTGTCTTCTTCAATGAGGCCGCGGAAACGCTCACTGAGATTTCGGCTGCCAGCGCCCGACGCAAACCTCTGCAGCAGCTTTTTAAACGCGAGCCCTGGCTCTTGGAACTAGCGAAAAAAACCCAGCCGCCGCGCCAGGAAAGCGCTAGGGGCGAAGGCAATTTTGTCATGCGCCGGGGACAAAAGACTCCGGTCAGCATTACGGCGTCGCCGCTCCAGGACGACGCCGGCGATTTCATCGGCACTATTCTTCTCCTGCGCGATGACAAACGCCGCAAAGAACTGGAAGAGGACCTCAAACGGGCCGACCGGCTGGCGTTGATGGGCACCTTGGCGGCCGGTCTGGCGCACGAGATCCGCAATCCCCTCGGCGGCATTAAAGGCGCGGCGCAACTCCTGCGCCGCGCCGTCGAAGGCGACGCCTCGCTCTTTGCCTATACGGACATCATGATTCGCGAGGTGGATCGTGTAAACCAGCTCATCGAACAGCTCCTGGATTTGTCGCGACCCTGGCAATTAAACTTTACCCCGCTAAACATCCATGAAATCTTGGAAGAAGTGCTTTTACTGGAAGGCCAGACGGCACCGGAAAAAAAGCTAACGGTAAAAAAGCTCTTCGACCCGAGTCTTCCGCCCATCAAAGGCGACCGCGCCCAGCTTATGCAGGTTTTTCTCAATCTCGTGAAGAACGCCTACCAGGCCATGGAGCACGGCGGCACCTTGACGCTGGCCACCCGGCTGGAAACCGACTTTCACATCCGCGCCCAAGGGAGTGACCGCAGCCGCTTCATCTGGGTCGATATCACCGACGACGGCGCGGGAATCAAAGAGGAAGATCTGCCGCATATCTTCTCGCCTTTTTTCACTACGAAAAACTCCGGCACCGGCCTCGGTCTGGCGACCAGCTATCGCGTTATCAATGAACATGGCGGCCTGATTCGCGTCGAAAGCACCGAGTGCAAGGGAACCACTTTCAAAGTTTCACTGGTGGTGGCAGAGTAAAGCGATGGACCAGGGAAAGATACTAGTGACCGAGGACGAAGAGTCGCTCCGTTTCGTGCTGCAAAAGGCCCTGGAAAACGAAGGCTATTGGGTCCAGACGGCGGCCAACGGCGCCACCGCGCGCCGCCGCCTCGACGAAGTTCACTTCGACGTCTCGCTGATGGACATCAAACTGCCGGACGCCGACGGGGTCGAGCTACTCAAGGAATTCAAAGAGGCCGGCGTCGACACCGCGATGATTCTCATGACGGCGCAGAACACCATGCGTAACGCCATTGGCGCCATGAAGACCGGCGCCTTCGATTACATCACCAAGCCCTTCGACCTCGACGAGGTACTGGTGCTGGTCAAACGCGCCATGGAAAGCCGCAAACTGACGCAGGACTTCCGCGAGCTTAAAGAAGAAATCAAAAAACGCTTCGAGCCTGGCATCAACATCATCGGCACCAGCGCGGCCATGCAAAAGGTCTACAAAACCATCGGGCAAGTAGCGGACACGCAGGCGACGATTTTAATTTTAGGAGAAAGCGGCACCGGTAAGGAACTCGTCGCCAAGACGATTCACTATAACTCGCCGCGCTGGAATCAGCCCTTCATGGCGCTCAACTGCGCGGCCATCCCCCGCGACCTTCTGGAGAGCGAACTCTTCGGCCATGAAAAGGGCGCCTTTACCGGCGCCCTTGACCGGCGCGCAGGCAAGTTCGAACTCGCCGAGGGCGGCACGCTTTTTTTCGACGAAGTGGGCGACATTCCCCTGGAGTTGCAGGCCAAACTACTGCGCGTCCTGCAGGATCACGAGTACAGCCGCGTGGGCGGACGCGAAGTGCTGAAAGCCGATGTGCGTATCCTGGCGGCCACCAACCATGACCTGGAAAAAGCGGTCAAGGAGAAACGCTTTCGCGAGGACCTTTATTTTCGCTTGAAAGTTATTCCTATTGTGCTGCCGCCGCTGCGCGAGCGGCGCGGCGACATCCCGCTGCTGATCGGTTACTTCATCGATAAGATCAATCGCGAGATGGGTATTCAGATCTCCGGCGTCTCCCTCGACGCGCAAAGGCTCTTGGAAGATCACTCTTGGCCGGGCAACGTGCGCGAGCTCGAGAACACGCTGATCCGCGCGGCGGTGCTGGCCTCCGGCCCGATCCTTTTCCCCAAGGATTTCACCCTCCAGGATCGCCCCAACGCGGCTCCCATCGAGGTGGACCAGCTCTCCCTCGAAGAGATCATCCGGCACAAGCTTGAAGACTACTTCCGCCGCACCGAAGGCGTGGATGTCGACAATCTCTACTCACTGGTCATCGAAAGAATCGAGCGTCCGTTGATCGAATTGACGCTCAAAAAAACCCGCGGCAATCAGATCCGCGCCGCGCAGATCCTCGGCATCAACCGCAATACGCTCAGAAAAAAAATCGCCGATCTGCACATCGAGATCAGAAAAGAAAACAGCTGACCGTTTCATGCCGCCGCTCGACTTGCCGCCGCTCTACGCGATTCTCGATCCCGAACAGACCAAGGGGCGCGATGGGCTATTCGTGTTGCGCCAATTGTTAGCGGGCGGCGCTGGCATCGTGCAGCTGCGCGCGAAAATTATGGCCCCACGAGATTTTCTCGCCCTGGCGCGGGAAGCGCGTGCGCTGACCCGCGCCCTCGGCTGCAAGCTAATCGTCAATGACCGGGTCGATATCGCACTCGCATGCGACGCCGACGGCGTCCATCTCGGACAGGAAGACCTGCCGCTCGGCGCCGCCCGGAAATTGATCGCGGGAAAAATCATCGGCATCTCGACCCACAGTGTCGACCAAGCCACCGACGCCGAGAGCGGCGGCGCCGACTATATCGGCTTCGGCCCCATGTTCGGCACGACGACAAAGGAAACCGGCTACGCCGCCCGTGGGGTAGAGATGCTACGCCAGATTCGCGAGGCGGTAAAAATTCCCATCGTCGCGATCGGCGGCATCAAAGAACAAAACCTCGCCCAGGTCTGGCAAAATGGCGCGCATTCGGCGGCGATCATCAGCGATATCCTGGGGGCCGACGATATCGCCGCCAAGGTGAGGGGAATACTGCGCCTGGCACAAGCAAGCCAACAGCTATAAGAAAATTAACCCACAGTGAGCAAATGAGCTGTTTGCATCGGGTTCAGTTCAAGCCGTCGAACATCCGGACGTTTTGAACTTCTTGAACGTCTTATTTGGCGTGCCTTCTTGGTGATATTCTGTAGTAAATTAAAGTCTATGCGCAGTTCCGGTTTCGCCCATCCGCCCGAGGATCGCTACTTTGAGGATTACGTCCCGGGAGCCGTGCATGAATTTGGTTCCATCGATGTTGACGAAGAAGAGGTGCTTGAGTTCGGCAAACGTTACGTACCTCTCTCTTATCACGTTGACAAGGAAGCTGCGAAAAAGAGCATCTATGGCGGCTTGATCGCCAGCGGCTGGCACACCGCCGCCCTGATGATGCGCGTCTATACGGAGAATTACCTTTCCAAGGTCGCCAACCTCGGCTCGCCGGGCGGCGATGAATTGCGCTGGGACAAACCCGTCTGTCCCGGCGATCGATTGTCGGTCCGCGCAACTATTTTGGAATCCCGCCGCTCCGAATCCCGCCCCGATCGCGGCATCGTGCGGACTTTTATCGAGGTCCTGAATCAAAAACACGAAGTGGTGATGAGCATGAAGATGGTGAACTTCGTGCGAGTTCGGAAGCATGGCGCAACCAGGTAATGAAGGCTTATCCGAGTCTCCACTGATCGGCTCTGACGTTGCTCTTCAATGGGCGAGTTTGTTTTCTTGGGCGGGAATTTTTGTGATCGCTACCGTGCTACACCGCAGGGTGATATCTGGATACCCGGTGCAGGGAGAGCGTTTGTCGGGAGTAGAGATTGACAAGGCGCGGCTTGTTGGCGGATATTCCTGCTGATTTTGCGGCTCGTAATTACGGGTTCCGGGATACCCAGAGCCGACAGTTCACTCATGATCCCGACTAAAATCGCCTTGATTGTATTCGCGTGTGTGTTCGGCGGCGCGCTGCTTGGAATGTTCCTCCGCGCAGTTATGCCCGAACATCATCTCACGGAGGACTCCAAGGATGTCATAAAGCTGGCATGGGGCTGATCGCGACTATGGCTGCTCTCGTTCCCGGCCTGGTGATCGCCACGGCCAAGAGTTCATACGACGCGCAGGATGCGGCAGTGCGTCGGTAACAGTTGCCAACTTCTTCGCTGAAATTCTTGCCGGTACCGTAAAGCCATGATTTGTATACTCTGGACGGCAAGGTTGCGATATTTATGGACATTCAACGATCCAGTGTAACAGTACGAACCCGGAGGTTGAACCGGAGGGGTTATGCCGTTAAACTTTTCATAGCAAAAGAAGTCAGTTTAACTTCGACTTCCACGGTCTCTTTCATGCCTGTCTCTGGCCATTCGCCTTAGGGCGGCGCTGCGATGGTCGAACACAGCGCGTGGTTTCTTATCGAGGAGGGCTGACATGCGGAAGTGGATCATAGCCGGCGTCGTATTATTTTCTCTTGTTGCCCTTGCGATCGTGGGCTTGCTCAGTGTCAATTCTCTGATTGCGCGCAACAAAGATTATCTTCTCCGTCAAGCCGAACAGGCCCTCGGGCGAAAGATATCAGTGAACGAGGTGGAGGCGACGCTAATCGGCGGCATCGGCGTGCGACTCACAAACTTCGCCATGGCGGACGATCCGGATTACGCCTCCGGCGACTTCGTGCGCGCGAAGGATCTTCAGGTCAACCTCAAATTCTGGCCTTTGTTGAAAAAGGAGGCGCGGATCAAACGAGTGATCCTCCACGATCCGGTAATCCGCGTCATTCGTAACGCGCAGGGTAATTTCAATTTTTCCAGCGTCGGGAACAACGACAAGCAAAAGAAAAAGGCGACCGAAAGGGAAAAGAAATCGCCCGAGCCGAAAGAAAAAAGTCCGCCCGCATTCCTCGTTTCGTTGGTCGATATCTCCGGCGGCGACATACACTTTATCGACCGCAAAGAAGCGACAGACTTGCGGCTACGGCAAATCGACCTCAAGGTAGAAGATTTCGATTTCGCGAAGCCCTTTTCCGTTAAGCTTGCCGGCGCGGTTTTCGCCGACAAGCAAAACCTTGAACTGACGAGCAAGGTAGGCCCTCTCAGCTCCGACGGTGACTTCAGCCGCTTACCGTTGGACGGTGAAATCCACTTCGATCCGCTCGATATGACGCGATTGAAAGCGGCGGCGCCGAGGTTGTTAAACGCTCTGCCCAAGGAGTTGGATCTCGCGGGCGTGTTTCGCGTCAAGGGTCTTAGATTTAAGGGAACGCTCCAGGACCTCGCGGTAAACGGCGAGATCGTTGGCACCGAGGGCGCTCTGCGTTACGGGAAGACCTTTCAAAAGGCACCAGGTATTCCTTTGACGTTGAGCGCCGATGCGCGCTACGCCGGGGGCCGGGTGAACATTCGCAAAGGTCTTCTCAAGCTCCACACCTTGGAGCTGGCAAGTGCGGGAGACGTTCGGCTAGGCGACAGCCCGGCACTCAACCTCTCCGTCGATTCCAAGCCCGCTTCTTTAGAAGGCTGGGACAAAATTATTCCCGCCGTCGCGAGCTACCAGCTAGCGGGCACGATGGAAGTGCGAATGAAGGTGGGCGGAAAAGTCGGCAAAGGCGCCGCGCCACAACTTCAGGGCACGCTGAGGTTGAAAAATGCCAGCGCCAAACCTCCCGAGTTTCCCAGACCGATCGAGAACCTCGACACAAGCATTCAATTCACAGGCCAGAGGGCCGACATCAGCGATATGAGCTTGAGCCTGGGAAAGTCCAGGATTCGCCTCGCGGCGGCGGTAGAGAAATTCTCGCCGTTGACCCTGTCTTACAAGATGTCTACCGCGGAGCTTTACCCGGCGGATTACAAATCGTCTCTCGCCGAGGAACGCAAAGCGGACGTCATCCGAAACTTGCGCAGCGAGGGGCAGTTCATCATGGCCGGCGACAACATGGTGTATCGAGGAAAACTCAGCTCGGCGGATGGAACGCTCTACAATGTCGCATACAAGGGTCTCGATGCGACGCTTTCCTTGGCGGACAAAGTCGCCAACGTCCAGAGCCTTCGGGTCAATGCCTTGAGCGGCTCCGTGCAATTAGAGGGCGAGTACGCGTTCAAAGATCCGGTGCCGCGTTTCGCCGTGGCGTCGAGAGTGCAGGGCATCGATGTCAAGGAACTCTATGCCGCTCTCGATACGAAAGCCGAGCGCGATATCCGTGGACGGATGAACGCCGATATGAAGCTCTCGGGCAACGGTAAGAGCTGGGACGAGATTAAACCGAATTTGCGCGGTCAAGGCGAAGCCGAGGTGGTGCAGGGCGCATTGCTCAATTTCAACATCGCCGAAGGCGCGCTCACGGGCATCACCGGTATACCCGGACTGACCAACATGATCAGTCCGGCACTGCGCAGGAAGTATCCGGAAACGTTTGCCGCGAAGGACACGGAGTTCAAGGAATTAAGAGCGAGCTTCGATCTGGCGGACGGCCGCACGAATGTCAAAAACCTGCGCATGTCCGCCGCCGATTTCATCGTACAGGGAAAAGGTTGGGCGGATTTTGATCGTAAGATCGATTTTCGTGCCACGATAAATTTTTCACGGCCGCTGTCCGCCGATCTTGCCCAGTCGGCGCGGGAAACGAAGTATCTTTTGAACGATCAAGGCCAGCTCGAGGTGCCGTTCGTTTTATCTGGACGAATGCCCAACGTGAAACCCAAGCCCGACATAAATTATCTCGGGCAGATGGTGCAACGCGGATTTTTCCGAAAGGGGGCTGAGGAACTGCAAAATCGTTTCTTTGGCGGAAGGGAAACCACCGCGCCGAAGGATGACGCGCCCGCCGATGACAAGAAAAAAAAACGAGCCCCGGCCGAAGACCTGATTCGCAGAGGTTTGGAGGGTTTGTTCAGACGCTAGCCCGGTTTATTCACACGTGCCATTACGCTTGACACCCGATGGGAGTGTCCACTAGCATGCGCCCACTTGATTCGGCAGAAACTTCACATCAGGAGGGGCGACATGATGCGTCGTATCTCGGGTCTGCTGTCCATGGCGTTGTTTTTCCCAAGCACTACCCATCTTTGTGCCCAGAGTTATCCCAGCAACGCCATCACTCTCGTGATTCCTCTTGCGCCGGGAGACGCAAGCGACGTCGCGGGGCGCACCATGGCCGACGAGCTATCGAAGTTGCTCAAGGTCCCGATCGTGGTCGCGAACAAACCCGGAGCCGGGGGAACGCTGGGAACCGACAGCGTGGTCAAAGCGAAGAAAGACGGCTACACGCTCCTCATCACTAACAATGCCGCGCTGAGCTACAACCGCGTTCTCACCCCCGAGTCCGTTCCCTACGATCCGTTCAAGGATCTCACGCCGCTGGGATTGGCCACGCGGACGCCCATACTCCTTGCGGTGCGGCAGGACGCTCCGTACAAGAGTTTCAACGAAATAGTGGAGTTTGCAAAAAAGAATCCAGGCAAAGTGCGGCTGGCCACCGCAGGGGCGGGATCTGTCGGCCATTTTACCGTCGAGATCATCAATTCGCTCACCGGAGCGGGCCTCATCATGGTGCCGTTCAAGGGCGCCGCGCCGGGCATAACCGCGCTGCTCGGCGGCCACGTGGAGGGCGTCGTGCTAGCGCTGGGCGCATTGAGCAGCCACCTTAAAGGGGGAACGATGCGGGGAATCGTCATATCGAGCAAGTTCCCTGAGTTTGCCGACATCCCAACCCTGACCCAACTCGGTCACCGGCAAAATCTTCTCGGAGTCTGGTTGGCCTTTTTCGCCCCGGCTGGAGTACCGGGCGAGGTAACAAAGGCACTGATTCCCGCCATTGAAAAGGTGGTGAAGAATCCAGTGATCGGCGCGAAGCTCGCCGCGTTGGGCATAGTCCAAGACTATCTGCCTCCTGACAAACTCTTCGCTGAAATACGCGAAGAGCATCGCACCGTGGAAGAGATCGCCAAGAAGGCCGGACTGATCAAGTAAATCTCTATGTCGAGAGATTTGACCAGCAGTCTTTTCTGGCTCGCCATCGCTGTGCTTATTTGCCTCGAGGGCTTCACCAATCTAAGACTCGGCACTCTTCGCGCGCCGGGACCAGGCTTCTTCCCGTTCTGGGGCGGACTGCTCCTCGGAATGCTCTCTTTGTTACTGCTTGTGCGCTCGCTCAAGTCCCGCCACCAGTTCGGGTCCGGCGCGATTCCATGGGCCGCACTTCTGGTGGTTCTCGCCGCGCTACTGTCCTATCTCCTGCTCCTGGAAACGGTCGGCTTTTTGCTCGTCACGTTCTTCTTTCTTCTGTTGCTTTTTCGCGTCGGAATAACTGGCTGGATCCAGTGCTGTGCGTGGGCTGCGGTCGCCACGACGTTTGCCTATGCGCTCTTCCGGCTATGGCTGAAGGTGCAGCTTCCGCGCGGTCTTTTCGGACTATGATTTATGGAGATCATTCAGGGTGTTCTCAACGGGTTTCAGGTTGCGATCCACCCCATAAATCTCCTCTATTGTTTCATTGGCGTCTTTATCGGCACGCTGGTAGGCGTACTTCCCGGCCTGGGACCTGCCGCGGCCATCGCCCTCCTGCTACCGTCCACCTTCGCGCTCTCGCCCGTGTCCTCCATCATCATGCTGGCAGGGATCTATTATGGCGCCATGTACGGTGGCTCGACAACTTCCATCCTCGTCAATATTCCCGGCGAAGCAGCGTCGGTCGTCACCTGTCTAGACGGCCATGCCATGGCGCGCCAGGGACGAGCGGGTCCCGCGCTGGGCATTGCCGCCTTCGGCTCTTTTATCGCCGGCACACTAAGCATAATCCTCCTCACGTTGCTCGCGCCGCTTCTGGTGAAAGTTACCTTGAGCTTTGGACCGCCAGAGTACTTTTCTTTGATGGTGCTCGGCACCACGCTGGTTACCTATTTTACCCAAGGGTCGATGGTGAAGGCGCTGATGATGGCTCTGGTGGGGGTTCTCCTCGGCAGCGTGGGGGTAGACTCGATCAGCGGGCGTTACCGCTTCACCTTCGGGATTCAAACCCTGATGGACGGCCTGGGCTTGGTGCCAGTAATCATGGGGCTGTTTGGGATTTCCGAGGTTCTGCTCAATCTGGAACAATTGGCTAAAGAGCGCACCGTCTATGCTGCGCCGGCCGGCGGGCTTCTCCCGAACCGCGAGCAGTGGAAGCTTTCCGCGATGCCCATCCTCAGAGGATCGCTGCTTGGTTTCTTTCTCGGAATCCTACCGGGGGCGGGCGCAATCATTGCGTCGTTGGCCTCCTACGCCACCGAGAAGAGAGTCTCCAAGCACCCTGAGAAGTTTGGTAATGGGGCAATTGAAGGGGTGGCGGGACCTGAAGCGGCCAATAATGCGGCGGCAGGAGGAGCTTTTATCCCGCTTCTCACTCTGGGAATCCCAGCAAACCCGGTGATGGCCATCCTACTGGGCGCACTGATGATCCATGGGCTCCAGCCCGGGCCGCTGCTCGTCCAGCGCGCGCCGGATCTATTTTGGGGAACTATCGTCAGCATGTATATCGGCAACGCCATGCTGCTGGTTCTCAATCTCCCGCTGATCGGCATCTGGACGCGGCTGCTCCGCGTGCACTATGCTCGCCTCTTCCCTTTCATCCTGCTGTTTTGCCTTATCGGTTCCTACAGCGTCAGCAATAATGTCGGAGACGGGGTGGTGATGTGGGCCTTCGGTATCCTCGGATATCTCTTGAGGAAGTTCGACTACGAGGCGGCGCCATTGATCCTGGCAATGGTCATCGGGCCGATGATGGAGGAGGCCCTGCGTCAATCTTTGATTCTGTCCGCCGGGAGCTTTACCATCTTTATCGAAAAGCCCATCTCGGCCGGCTTCATTCTCGCCGCCGCGCTACTCCTAGTCTTCCCTCTGCTAACCCGCGGGAGAGGGCTGGCGAAGGCCTGGACGGGCGTTCCCGGGGAATTTTCCGAGTAGCGGGCGCATAGTTTACACCGCGAATTTTCCGCTAACGTTACTATCGCAATGCCAAGCAGCAAATTTTCTCATCGGATCATCACCGCCTGCCACCTCTGCAATAAAGCCTGACTCCGCGCTTCAAACCAATCGCTGAAAGCGCCCGTTTAACTCTAACATCTACGCCTCTTCCAGCTCTTCGTAGCCGTATTCATCGCGCGCGGTATAGTTCTCAAAGCGGGTGTATTCGCCGAGAAACGTCAGGTTGACCGTGTCGGTGGGGCCGTTTCGTTGCTTGGCCACGATGACTTCGGCGACGCCTTTCTTGCTGTCGTCACTTTTATTGTAGACCTCTTCGCGGTAAATAAACATGATCACGTCGGCGTCCTGCTCGATGGCGCCGGATTCGCGCAAATCCGACATTTGCGGGCGGCGGTCGCCGCGATCCTCGACGCGGCGGTTGAGCTGCGAAAGCGCGATGATCGGCACGTTCAATTCCTTGGCCAGTGCTTTCAGAGAGCGCGAGATTTCGGAAATTTCCTGTTCACGGTTGGCTGCCGTTCCCATGCCGCGCATCAGCTGCAAGTAATCGACTACTACCAGACCAATTTTCTTCGACCGGTCGCGCACCAGGCGGCGCGCCTTGGCGCGCAGCTCGAGCACCGATATCGCCGGCGTGTCGTCGATGTAGATCGGCGCGTCGTGCAGTTTGCCGGCCGCTTTGGCGAGCAGCGGGAAATCTCGCTCGCCTAGGTAACCAGAACGCACCTTAGAGCTGTTGACGCGCGCCTCGGAACAAAGCATGCGCAGAACCAACTGCTCCCTGGCCATTTCCAGCGAGAAAACCGCGGCGCCGGTGCCATTGAACGCCGCGTGGGCTGCGACGTTGAGAGCGAACGCGGTTTTCCCCATCCCGGGCCGTCCAGCGACGATGATCAAGTCGGACGGCTGAAGCCCGGCAGTAAGCTTGTCCAAATCTTCGTAGCCCGTGGAAACGCCGGTGATCATTTCTTTGCGTTCATAAAGCTTCTCGACGGTCTTCAGCGTGTCCTTGATCATCTCGCCGACGGAAACAAAGGACGCCTTTATCTTCTTTTCCGAGATATCGAAGATCACCTTTTCAGCGCTGTCGAGAAATTCTTCGACGTTGCCCTGCTCTTCGTATCCCCTGGTGGCAATCTCCGTCGCACAGGTAATCAGGCTGCGCAAGATCGCCTTTTCGCGCACGATGCGGGCATAGTAGGCGATGTTGGCCGCGGTGGGCACGAAGTCAGCAAGCGAAACCAGATAGGCAGTGCCGCCCACCGCCTCCAGTCCGTTGCGCGCCTTGAGGCATTCGCTCAACGTAATCACATCCGCCGGCTCGCCGCGGTCGGAAAGCTCGATCATGGCCCGGAAAATTTTACGGTGGGACTCGCGATAAAAATCCTCCGGGCGCAAGACTTCCAAAACGACGTTGATCGCGTCGTTCTCAAGCAGGATGCCGCCCAGCACGGAGGATTCCGCTTCAAGGTTCTGCGGTGGGACTTTGCGGAGATTATCTTCGAGAGTTGCCATGATTCACAATGCGGCGATCAGTTAAATTGCTTGCGCTCGGACAACAATCCGAGCGGATGAATTGGTGGCAGAACTTTGCACCGATTGCGAAACAAAATCAATAGAAATATTGGATGCATCTCTCGCTTTCTCGGGCCAGGATTGCTGTTGATAAACTCTAAACGCGGCCAAACTGGCGGCCGGCGGCAATTTTCCCTGATCCGACCACACTCCATGAACAGCTTGTGCACAACGCTGGTCAGGGCAGCGCCGCACCGCGAACTACGGATGTGTCGCGGTGACCGTTGTATGAATGCCGCCGCGCACGTTGAAATCACCGGTCACCGTCATCGATTTCGGTTGAACGGCTTGAACCAGGTCGTCGAGAATCTGATTGACCACCGCCTCGTGAAACGCTCCTTCGTTACGATAGGACCAGAGATAGAGCTTGAGCGACTTGAGTTCGACGCAGAGTTCAGCCGGCACATAGCGGATGCGAATGTCGGCGAAGTCCGGTTGCCCGGTGCGCGGGCACACGCAGGTGAACTCGGGACATTCCATGTTGATTTCGTAATCGCGCTCCGGCCGCGGATTGCGAAAGGTTTCCAGCGTTTTGCTCGGCTTGGTCCCCATGGCTCGATCTTAACCCAGCGCGAATTTAATTCCAACGCGCGGTCGCTAACTTGACAAGGATTTGGGGCGATGATAGCCGATCAAAAGGAGCCCTATGGCGACAGTATTTGCCGTTTTGGAGGAACATCATGAGCAAACCCAAGGAGCCTAGAGCGGGAGAACGGCTCACCGAGCAAGAGGCCCGAGCCTACGTGGATTATCTCTATTCGACGCTTTACAAATACGCCCACGAGAAAATCCATAAAGGCGCCTTCATGACGCAGCTGCGCGAAGGGACACTGCCGATGCCGGTGATGCGGCAATTCTTTAAGAACTGGGGCCATTTCTCGCTGGAGGTCAACGCCCTCAACGCGGTCTCTTACTATACTCATCTGCCGTTTTTCGTGCGCCACTTCGACCTCCTGGGGCCCTTTTGCGCCAAGATCGCCGACGAATTGATTTCTCCCCGAGCGCCGGGGCACGTGTTAGTTCTGCTCCAGACCGCCGAAAAGATGGGCCTCAACAAAAGAGAAATGCTGGAAGATCCCTATTTGCCAGCCGCCCGCGCGATCAATGATTTCTGCCACAAAATTTTCATTGACGGCTCCATCGTCGAGCTTTGGGGACTCCATGTCTTCGAAGAATCGCTGTCGCTGTGGTCCGGCCAGTGGTATACGGCGTTAACGACGCACTACGGCTTCAGTAAGCAAGACGCGGTTTATTTTTCCACGCACGAAGAAGCGGACATGGATACTCACAAGCTCGGCGAGAGCGGCGAGGAGGCGATGGGCCACGGCGCCTTCAACCGCACCGTGCTTACCCGGGCTTTGCAGGAGAGCGTTGAGTTTCGCGCCGGCTACTCGATGGAATACTGCGCGCTGACCATGGTCGATTTGCACGCGCAGATGAAGCAGGCGGCGATGGATAATCCCTACAATCCCTGACCACTAGCCCTGTGCCGGCGCTGACTAACCGATCCGCTCTGCGCCGGCGTCGCCGTCGCAGCTTTCGCCGCGACGAAAAGCCACCGGCGTCATTTTGCGCGCCTTGACTAATAAGTTCTTATAAACCTAGTATCTTACATCGCGGTTGCCATCGAGAAAATCATCGCGGTCGAGACCGCTCACGACCGGTGTCTTGCTCCTGGCCGAAAAGCCGACTTATGCAAAGTCATCCGCCGATCACAAATGCTAGCGCTGTCATTTTAACCGGCGGCAAGAGCTCGCGCATGGGTCGGCCCAAAGCGCTGCTGCCGTTTAACGGCGAGCCGCTTATCGTTTATATCGTGCGGGCGCTGCAACACCTTTTCCCGGACATCGTCGTCGTCGCGGCGCCCGAACAGGAACTACCCCAACTGCCGGCGACGCTGGTGCGCGACGAAGTGCCGTTTCAGGGACCCGTGGGCGGCATTTATTATGGGCTCAAGGCGACTGAGAAAGAGGTCTGCTTTGTGACCTCTTGCGATGTCGCCTTCCCCAATTTTTCCTTGATCGCGAATCTCGTATCTCAAATTTCAGCTTACGACGTGGTGGTGCCGTATTGGCAGAACCGCTTTCAGCCGCTCCACGCGGTCTACCGGCGCAGCGTGCTGCCGCTCCTTAGAGAGCAGCTTGAGCGCGGTGAGTTACGGCCGATTTTTCTCTATGACAAGGTGCGAACCTATAAAATCGGCGAGGAGGAAATCCGCCGTTTCGATCCTGAGGGTTTGAGTTTTCTCAATATGAATACACCGGCGGATTACGAATTCGCGCTGAATCGCTGGAATGAATACAAACAGAGATTTCCGGCACAGACCGCAACAAGCAGGCAGAGCGCCGAGGTTGAGACCGCCTCCCTTATTTCCCCGGTCCCGGTCTCTGACTCTGTCACAGTCGAACTTTTCGGTGTGGCCCGCTTGCTGGCGAAGACCAGCGTCGTTTCTCTGACGTTGCCGCAACCGGCTAGTCTCTCCGACGTACTTACCGCTCTTGCGCAAAGACTGCCGGTCTTAGTCGGGCGGGTTATCAATCCCGACGGCGCCGCTCTAGTTAGCGGCTACGCGTGCAATATCAACGGCTTGAACTTTACTCGCAGTCCGGTTACGAAGGTCAATCCGGGAGACAAAATTTTAATACTGTGCGCCGATGCGGGCGGCTGACGCCGTACAATGGAGACGACGACACGACAGTGAGGATACTATCGGCTCTTTGCACACAGACAGTCATTATGAAACTAAAGAAAACTCCTTTGACATCGGATCGGGGCTGAGCGATGCAAGGCTTTCACGGCCGCTTGCTATACATCGACTTAAACACCGGGCAAAGCTCTTGGCATGATCTCGAGGTTTCGCGCCTGCGCCAAGTTCTCGGCGGCATCGGTCTTGGCGCACGCCTGCTCTACGATTACGCGCCGCCGGGAGTCGAACCCTTTTCTCCCGCCAACCCGCTGATTTTTACCAGCGCTCCTTTAGTGGGCACCGGTCTCACGACAACGGCTAAATTTGCCGTGGTCACCAAATCCCCGCTAACCGGCTTCATCGCCGATTCCCTCTCTTCGAGCTACTTTGCCCTCGAGCTCAAACGCATAGGCCTCGACGGCCTGGTAATCACCGGGCGGGCGGCTTCCTTGGCGTACATCTACATTCATAATGACCACGTCGAAATCAGGGACGCCGCTGGCTTGACCGGAAAAAGCGCGAGCGAGACCGAATCCCTGATCCGTACCGAGTTATGCTCTTCGGCAATGCCCGTGGCGGCCATCGGCAAAGCGGGAGAGAACCGAGTGCGCTTTGCCACCATCAGCAACGAAGGGCGCCACGCGGGGCGTGGTGGGGTGGGCGCAGTTATGGGATCGAAAAATTTGAAGGCGATCGCCCTGTGCGGAGACCGAGAAACCAAAGTTGCCGATGCCAAAGGCGTCGAGGCGATCGCTCAATCTCTGCGCTCGCGCAGTCTCGGCTCGCTCACCGACAAATATCGAAACATCGGCACTGTCGCCAACCTGGCAGTCTTTAATCGCCTCGGCACATTGCCCACGCGCAATTTCCAGCAATCGACCTTCGACCACGCCGAAGCGTTGAGCGGAGAAACTCTGACGGAAAACAACTTCAGCCGCAGGCACGGCTGCGCCTGCTGCACGATCCGCTGCGAGCGACTGTTCAAGTCCGTCGCTGGCGAAGAGCAGCGTCTGGAGTATGAAACTCTATTCGCGCTGGGACCGCTCTGTGGTATTCAAGATCCCCAAGCAGTTCTTCAGGCCGCGGGGCTTTGCGACCTCTATGGACTGGACACGATAAGCACGGGCGGCACCTTGGCCTGGGCGATGGAATGCTGCGAACGCGGACTCTTGCCCGAAGCGCAAGCGCTCGGTTTGCGCTTCGGCCGATCGGATGCTCTCCTCGCCGCGATTCCCGCTATCGCCGAGCGCCGAGGTATCGGCGCGCTGCTGGCCGAAGGCTCAAAGCGCGCCGCCCTCGAGATCGGCGGAGAGAGTTTAGATTGCGCGATGCACGTAAAAGGGCTCGAGCTTCCGGGATATGAGCCGCGCAGCTTGAAGACGCTGGCACTCGGCTTGGCGGTGAGTCCGCGCGGCGCCTGCCATAACCGCTCCGGCGCGTACGAGGCCGACTTCTCGGGCCAAGTCGACAGGCTGCGCTCTGATTCCGGTAGAGGCATACTGGTTGCAGCATCGGAGGATTTCGCCGCGGTGCTGGATTCGTTGATAGTTTGTAAGTTCCTGCGCAAGTGCTTCACAGATTTTTACGCCGAGGCCGCGGACCTTATAAACAAGGTAACTGGATGGGATTGCTCGAGTACCGAGCTCAAACGCATTGGCGAGCGCATTCACGCGCTCAAGAAGCTGTTTAACCTGCGCGAAGGTTGGAAACCAGAGGACGACTGGCTGCCGCCTCGGCTCTTGAGCGAAGCGCTTCCCACGGGAGTGGCCCAGGGGGTCGGCCTGAGCGCCGACGAGCTTCGACAGATGATCCTGGGCTATTATCGGGCCAGGGGCTGGGAAGAAGACGGACTAATTCCCGATCACAAGATTAAGGAGCTGGGTCTCCCGACCGTTTCGGGTTTGGAGTTCCGAGTTTCGAGTTAACCCGCAACCCAAAACTCGAAACCCGAAACTGCGACAACGCAGGAGGAGCAAACCATGCCAACCGATGAGACACGCCGCCTGTTGAAAGTATTCGGCGTTGCGGTGACCGCTTATGAAGACGCGGTGGACAAAGGGGCGCCACCCGAAGAGGTGCGAAAAGCGGAGGCGGAGGTCCGCAGCCGCCTCGAAGAGGTGACCGGACTGATCGAGCGGCTAAGCAGCAAGAAACGGTAACACCCCTCTTTTCAATCATTACACGAGGGTAACTCAATGCCGCCTTTGTCGCGCCATTTTTTTTCCTTGACAAAGATTTCCCCCGCGATAGTATCTCGGCCGGTCCTTACTGTACGCCTAAGACTTAAGCCAGCGAAGAAAAGTTCATCAGCTCTGCGATTTGTGAAATCATGTTGCTTGTCAGCCTCTTGTTTTTTTCAGTCCACTTCTCGGAAAAAGGAGTCAAAATATGGACTCTTCACGACGAGATTTTCTGCGTCTTTCGGTGGCAGCAGGCGCGGGCACGGCGCTCGGCGGCCTCCTTGGTTCCGGCGTCAATTTAGGGCCGGCCGTCGCGCGAGCCCAAGAGCTTCGCATCAAAGGAGCTAAGACCACCCCCAGTGTCTGCCCCTACTGTTCCGTTGGCTGCGGCACGCTCATTCACACGGTGAATGGTCAGATCGTCAACATCGAAGGCGATCCGCGCAGCCCGCACAACGAAGGGACGCTCTGTCCCAAGGGAGCCGCCATCTTCCAGCTCCACGTCAACCCGAACCGTCCTACCCAGGTATTGCATCGCGCCGCGGGCGCGGTCGATTGGGAGGTCTGGGATCTGGAACGGGCCATGAACCGCATCGCCGAGTTGGTGAAAAAGACGCGCGACGAGACCTTTATCGAGAAGCTCCCCAACGGCAAGCTCGTCAACATGACGCCCGCGATCTTCTCCCTCGGCGGCGCCACGCTGGAGGTCGAGTTCAACCACGTGCACCAAAAGCTCATGCGCGGCCTAGGAATAGTCGCCATCGAGAACCAGGCGCGGATATGACATAGCTCTAGCGTCCCCGGTCTGGGGACACGATTCGGCCGCGGTGCAGCCACACTCTATCCCCGGAGCATGTACGACTCCGACTGCATCATCGTCATGGGCTCCAACATGGCGGAGAACCATCCCGTCGCCTTCCGCTGGCCGATGAAGGCCAAGGTCGAGCACGGCGCCAAGATCATTCACGTCGACCCGCGTTTCACCCGCACCAGCTCAGTTGCCGATATTTACGCTCCGGTGCGCGCGGGCTCGGACATCGCCTTTCTGGGCGGCGTCATTAATTACGTCATCAACAGCGAGAAGTGGAACCAGGACCCGTTCTTTAAGTCGTTCGTGGTGAACTACACGAATGCGGCGACGATCATTAACGAGGACTTCAAGGATACCGAAGATCTGGACGGTGTCTTTTCCGGGCTCACGGAATCCAAGGGGGAGCTCGCCGAATGGCCGTTCAACGGTTTTCTCAATCAGTACGACGGCGCAAGCTGGCAGTATGCTCGCACAAAAGTCGGCGCGCAGGGTTGGGCTGCGGCGACCGCTCAGTCCGGCGAGGCAAAAGTCTCGACGGGCAGCGGCGGCACCAAGGCGCCGCCCACGCCGCCAGCCGCTCCCGCGCCAGCGGCCGGCAAAGCGCCGGTGGGACCGCCGTTCGAGCCGCTTGTGGCGTCGCTGGTGCGGCCAGCGGCGCTGAAGGACGAAACTCTTAAAAACCCGCGTTGTGTTTTCCAGATCGTCAAGAAACACTTCGCGCGTTACACACCCGAGATGGTTGAGAAAATCACCGGCTGTTCCAAGGACACGTTCCTCAAAGTGGCCGAGACGATACTCGCCAATTCCGGCGCGGACCGGACGACGTCGTTCGCGTATGCCGTCGCCTGGACACAGCACACCTACGGCGTCCAGATCATTGGTGCCTGCGCGCTGCTGCAGCTTCTACTCGGCAACATCGGCCGTCCAGGCGCCGGCGTCATGGCGCTCCGCGGCCACGCCTCCATTCAGGGATCGACCGACATTCCCACGCTTTACCACTCAATCCAGGGCTATATGTCCGCGCCGTCGGCGCTGAAGAAGCATGATACGCTTCAGGATTTCCTCGCGGTCGAGACGCTGCCGACTGGATATTGGGCCAACCTGCCGAAATTTATGGTGTCCTATTTGAAATCGGTCTATGGCGATGCTGCGACCAAGGAGAACCAGTTCGGCTATGATTGGCATCCGAAAATTCTCGGCGATCATTCGCACATGGCCATGTTCGCCGCGATGAACGCCGGCACAGTGAAGGGAATGATCTGCATCGGTCAAAACCCCGCCACCTCGCTCAATGCCAAGCTCGAACGGGCCGGGCTGAGGAAGCTCGAATGGCTGGTGGTGAAGGACAATTGGATCACCGAGACCGCTAATTTCTGGAAGAATGCGCCGGAGGTCAAGAACGGCGAGGTGAAGACGGCCGACATTAAAACGGAAGTGTTCTACTTACCGGCGACTCAGGTCGCCGAGCTTGAAGGGACTTTCACGAACACGCAGCGGATGCTGCAGTTCCATCACAAAGCCGCCGAGGCTCCCGGCGACTGCCGCTCCGACACCTTGTTCAGTTACGATCTCGGCAAGCGATTAAAGAAGCTTTATGCCAACTCGACTGCGCCGCGCGACGAGGGTTGGAAAAACGTCGTCTGGGATTATGAGCACGAGAACGAAGCTGAACGTAAGAAGGGCGAGCCTTCGGCGCTGAAAATCCTGAAAGAGGTCAACGGCTTTTTCACCGAAGATCCTGCGCGGCATTGCGTCGGTTTCGGCGAGCTCAAAGACGACGGCTCGACGACCTGCGCGTCGTGGATCTACTCGGGTGTCTATCCCGCGGTGGGGAAGCTTCTGGCCGACAGGCGCACGCCCGATCCGCCGGGCAAACCCGGCGCTCAGTTGGAGTGGGGTTGGGCATGGCCGGCGAACCGGCGTGTGATGTACAATCGCGCGTCCGCCGACCCCGAAGGGAAGCCATGGAGCGAAAAAAAGAAGTGGGTTTGGTGGGATGCGGAAGCAAAAAAATGGGTCGGCTACGATGTGCCGGATTACGTACCGACCAAACCGCCGACCGACAAAGCGAAACCCGGAGCGCCCGGCATGGATGCGCTTCCCGGAACCGCTCCCTTTATAATGCGGCCGGATGGCCTCGGCTGGCTTTTCGTGCCGGCGGGCCTTGTGGACGGTCCGTTACCGACACACTATGAACCGGTCGAGTCGCCGGTCCCCAATTCGCTCTACAAACAACAGGCGAGCCCGGTCTATAAACATTGGAAGGCTACCGGCAACGAGCTGGCAAAGTTGGGGGATCCTAAGTTTCCCTATGTTTTGACCACGTACCGTTTGACCGAGCACTACCTTGCCGGCGGGATGAGCCGCTGGCTGCCGTGGCTTACCGAGCTTCAGCCCGAGCTGTTCGTTGAGATTAGTCCGGAGCTGGCCCAGGAGAAAGGCATCAAGAATCTCGACTGGTGCAAAATCTCCAGCCCACGCACGCAGATCCGCGCCAAGGCTCTCGTGACCCGGCGGATGCAACCGTTCAAGATCGACGGTAAAGTTATTCACCAGGTTGGCATGCCCTGGCACTGGGGTTATGAAGGCTTAAGCACGGGAGACGTGGTCAACGAGTTGACATCCCTTATAGCCGATCCGAACGTTTCGATGCATGAGGGAAAAGCGTTTGTCTGCAATGTGGAGAAAGCATAGGGGGTCTTATGGCTGAGCCAATGGGATTTTACACGGACACCACCGTGTGCATCGGCTGCAAAGCCTGCGAGGTGGCCTGCAAAGAGTGGAATCAACTCCCCAGCACCAACGGCGGCGTCAATACGCTCAGCGGCGACAGCTACGACAATACCCGCCGGCTCGACGGCATTCACTGGCGTCACGTGAAATTCATCGAGCAGTTCACCGAAGACCGTAAGGACGGCCGCTGGCTGTTGATGAGCGACGTCTGCAAACATTGCGTTCAGGCGCCTTGCCTCGAAGTGTGTCCGACGGGCGCCATTGTCAGGACCGAGTTCGACACGGTCGTCATTCAATCCGACGCCTGTAATGGCTGCCGGGATTGCATTGCGGCCTGCCCCTTTGGTGTGATCGAAGTCAATCCGGCATCGGGAACCGCGCAGAAGTGCACGCTCTGTTACGATCGTCTCCAGGGCGGCATGGAGCCAGCCTGCTCGAAGGCCTGCCCTACCAATTCGATTCAGTTCGGCACAATTCGCGATCTGAAAGACAGAGCCCAAAAAAGGGTGGAGCAGCTGCACCAGGCCGGCGAAAAGCGGGCGTACCTATACGGCGCAGACGAAAAAGTGCTCGGCGGGCTTAACTCTTTTTACCTGCTGGTGGACAAACCGGAAGTGTACGGCTTGCCGCCTGATCCCAAAATGCCCACGCGCAATCTCGAGTCGGGCACTTGGTTCTCGGCCTTAGGCGCCGTGCTTATCGGCCTGATGGGCGTTATCAATTTCCGTAACCGAGGCGCCAGGCTGGAGAACCGGGAAGGGCGTCCATGAACACATATCTTTCTAGCACTTATTTTAGCGCCCCGCCCGAATGGGGTTGGCTGATCGTTTTTTACTTTTTTTTCGGCGGCCTCGCCGGCGGTTGCTATTTTCTTGCCTCGCTTATCGATTTGTTCGGCCGCCCGGAAGACCGCCCGCTTGCCCGCATGGGTTATTACATTGCCTTTCCCTGCGTGCTTCTGAGCGGGTTGCTGCTGACCCTGGACCTCACTCGGCCGCTGCGATTCTGGCATATGCTGATCGAGTCGAACACTTTTCAGCCGATTTTCAAACTTTGGTCTCCTATGTCGGTGGGCTCCTGGGCGCTTTTGATTTTCGGAATATTCAGCCTTATTTCTTTTCTCGGAGCGCTCGTTGAGGACAATCGCCTGGCCTGGCCGGCGTGGCGTAAAACGCGTCCACCGGGAATGCTGGCCGGCGTAATCGGAGTGCTCGGCGGGCTTGCGGGATTTTACGTCGCCGGTTACACCGGAGTCTTGCTCGCCGTAACCAATCGCCCGATATGGTCGGACACCCCGCTGCTCGGCATGCTTTTCGTCGTGTCCGCCGCGTCCATATCGGCGGCGTTGATGATCCTGCTGGCGCTAAAGTATCGATGGACGATGCCCGGCATCGAGTCCCTGAATCGCATGGGTGCTTGGGTGGTCGGATTGGAACTCATTGTCCTGATCGCAGTCATGATCTCTCTCGGACCCGTATTTCGAGCATGGTTGACCGCCTGGGGCCTGCTGCTTTTTTTTGGCGTCATTGGCGCCGGCATGCTCGTTCCTTTGGGTCTGTATTGGCGTCGCCAATGGCTCGGCAATCTCAATCTCACTACCGCGGCGGTGCTGGTCTTGGTCGGCGGCTTCATTCTGCGCATGGTCATTGTCTTTTCGGCTCAGGGAGTCTGATGTGAACCTCAGGCGGACTGTTTTGCTCGTTCTGATTTTCTCTCTGGCTGCCTGCGCGAGCCCGGAAGGGGCGCGTACGCGCGGCGGAGGCCCGGGGGCCGATATCGGCAACCGCAGAGAGATCATGCGCATGCACGAAGGCTCGCGCCCCTTCTACCGAACCCCGGAGCTTATCCCTTCCAAGCATCCGCCCCTAGAGAGCGCCCGCCAAGCGGATGAGCTCAGCCGCAAATGACGGACCTCGATGCCCGCCTGCAAAACTTAAAGTGCCAGTACCCGGAGTGGGAGCCGTGGCTTTCCGTCGTTCAAGAGATCCTACGCGAAACCGCCGATTCCAAGTGGGACGCCGTTGTTCCGCTTCGCGCGGGCACGCAACTGAGCAAGGTTCCGCTCTTGGCCGAAGTCAACGTCGCATTGGAAAAGAATTCGCTTCGCGCGTTCTTCGAGCGACTGATCCGCGTCGCGTCCCAGAGCGGAACCGCCAAGATGGCGACGCTGGAAGCGGCGCTAGACGCAAAACTGGATATCTTCACCCTGTTCAGAGCTTCGCTTCACCAGGACGGCGTTCGTCTAACGGCGATCGCGGCGGCTCTTGGCGTTGATCCGGAGGCGTTCCAAGCCGTTGCGGTCCTGTTACCCGTACCGTTCCTCCAAGCTTGCAACCGCCGTTGGGCGCGTGAAATAGCGGTGAGCTGGATGGAAGGTTATTGCCCGGTCTGCGGCGCCTGGCCGGCATTTGCCGAGGCGCGCGGCATCGAACGGAGCCGCTACTTGCGCTGCGGCCGCTGTGGCGCGGAGTGGCAAACGCACTTGTTGTTTTGTCCCTACTGCGGCATGACCGATCACAAAGAGCAGCTCTCGTTCGTCCCGGAGATCAGCTCGAAATCGGCCATCGATGCGTGCAAGCGCTGTCTCGGTTATGTCAAGACTTTTACCACGCTGCAGGGGAGCCTCCCGGCCAAGGTTATCCTCGACGATCTCGCCAGCGTCGAGCTGGATGTCGCGGCCGCCGAGCAAGGATACAGACGCCCGGACGGCGCCGGCTATTCCTTAAACCTAATGGTGACTGAAAGCGGCGCGTCACGCCACCGCTTTGCCTGAAGCCATGAATGCGGACAAAAAATCATTGCAGTCCTTTCGCCCTGCCGACGTTTGCCGAGCCTTGCTCGCGGCGCTCGAGGCTTCCGAAGGACGCAGAAAAAAACGCAAACGCGATCAAACGCCCGACGCCATCGGGCTTGCGATCAAGCGCGAGGTCCTTGAACGCGTCGTTCAAGACGACCCCGAATCGGAAATGTTCGAAGAGTGGCTGCTGCGCTATGCTGAGAAGAACGAGAGTAACCATTCCTCGGGCGCGGTAGCAGCGATGGCCAGAGCTGTGCTCGACGAATGGCGCCTGGCCCATGCGATGCGTGATTTCAAAGACTGGCTCGACCGCGGCGCGCCGAGCGACGATGCCGATACTACTACCCCCGCCACACCGCGTCAGTGAGGAAGGCTCAAGGTCGTTGCCGAAAAAATATCCCTCGATCGCGCTCCATATTAACGCAACTGTCCGCCGGCGATATGGACGAACGCGCTCATCTCGTGTGGCGAGGTCACGGCTTGGGCCTTGCACACGTAGGTGGCGGTTATCTGGTCGACTCGCGTAACTCCCAGCAAGGCCATGTCGATGACGAGTTCTTCTTCGAGCAATTCAAGCACGCGCACCAATCCGGCGGCGCCGCCGGCACCCAAACCCCAGCCTTGAAGCTTGCCGATGGTCACCGCCTTCGCTCCGAGGGCCAAGGCTTTGACGATATCGGTTCCACGCGTCACGCCGCCGTCGAGGATGACGTCCGCTTTGCCTGCCGCGGCTTCGACGATCTCAGGAAGCGTGTCGATCGTGCCCCGGCCATGATCCAGCTGTCGCCCACCGTGATTGGAAACATAAATCACGTCGACTCCGTGCTCCACCGCCAGTTTGGCATCTTCCGCCGTGGCGACGCCCTTTAGAATAAACGGCAAGCCGGCGAGTTTCTTGATCGCATCCATAGTTTTCCAGGTTAACATGCCCTGAAAATGTCGATTGGTTTCAGAGCGTCTGCTGGGCGGCTGCCAACGGTTGAGCAGCGGCCGTTCGCGACGGCTGTAATGCGCGGTGTCCACGGTAAGACAAAGAGCCATATAGCCGGCCTTTTTGACGCGCCCAATGATTTCCGCGCACCAGTCCAAATCGCCACGCACATAGAGTTGAAAAATTTTCGGGTGGTTTGTGCTCGCGGCGATTTCTTCCAGGCTCGGTTGGGTAACGGAACTGACAAAGTTCATGCTGCCGAATTCCGCGGCGGCCTTCGCAACGGCGACTCCGCCTTCGGGTGTAATCGTTTGCAGCGAACCGATGGGCGCCATCATTACCGGAATGCGCAGCTTCTGTCCGAGGAAGGCCGTCGAAGTGTCGACTTTTGAAACATCCACCAGCACCCGCGGCCGCAAGGCGAGGGTATCGAAGCCTAAGCGGTTGCGCCGCATGGTGGTTTCCGACTCCGCGCCGCCGGTCAAATAATCCCAGACATCCTGCGGCAAATTGCGGCGCGCCGCCTGTATGATCTCTTGGTTGCTGACGTAATCGAGGCTCATGATTGGATCTCCTTTTCTCCGCGGGCAGTGAAATAACAGTGCACGCTGACTTTGATTGGCGGAACACTATCGAATAGGTCGGGGAACTGTCAAACACACGACGATGCTGCGAGGCCGGCCAATCACCGTGAACCCGCCGCACGCTTTAGTTCAACCCGGATTCCGCAGTTGCGTCCCGGAGGAAGCGCGAGGCGGAACCCTTCCGTAGCAAAGTCGATGGGTCTGAGCAGACATCGATCAGCGGCGCTTGGATGGAACGTTAAAGCTCGTTATAGCAAAGTGCCTACGTGCGAAGTGACTTTGAGATTTCACAGTTGGCTACTCCAGTGTTCCACCTCGCTTCCGGGCTCCTCAGCTTACTAATGAGTTCGTTATTTAGAGACTATGTCGCTAGTGTGCGACCGAGAGGCGAGCCCTTCCGATCGCGGTCAATGGTTCTCTGCCTTGCCGGCCACCGCCCCGTCCTCTCCATAGGTGGAAATGCCCGCCGGCAGGGCCTGAAAACAACCTTTGCACTCCTGTGCCCGCGCTCTCCAGGTCTCACCCCTCGGTCGCTGTTTGGTTACTCAATTGTGGACTCCTTAATAACTGTGGAATCCGGGTTAAATGTTCAAGGTCCAAAGTTCAAGGATCGGACTCCGAGCTCGAATATGTCGGACTATAATCGTTGAACCTTGAACGCTTGAACGTTGAACGGAATTCTATCGGTTTGAACGGGAGATCAGGTCACCGCGCCTTGAGAAGCGGAGGAAACCAATTTGGCATATTTCGCCATGACTCCCGTCCGATAGCGCAACGGGGGCGGAGTCCATTGACTCAATCGTTGTTTCAACTCTTGCTCTGAAATCTCTATGTCAAGGCGGCGCGCCTTGATATCAAAGACAATCGTTTCGCCGTCGCGCACGGCGGCAATAGGGCCGCCGTGTGCGGCCTCGGGCGCAACGTGACCGGCCATTAAGCCGTGGGTGGCGCCGGAGAAACGGCCATCGGTGAGCAACGCCACCGAATCACCTAATCCAGAGCCGACCAGCGCGGCAGTTACGCCGAGCATTTCGCGCATTCCGGGTCCGCCTTTAGGGCCTTCGTAACGAATGACCACGACGTCGTTGGGCTTGATCCGCCCTTTCTGGACCGCTTGAAAGGCGTCCTCTTCACGGTCAAATACCCGCGCCGGTCCTTTATGGATCATTCTTTCGTGACCGGCGACTTTCACGACGCAACCCTCCGGCGCCAGGTTGCCTTTGAGAATCACCAACCCGCCGGTGGATTTGAGCGGATTGGCTATCGGCCGCACGACTTCCTGGCCCGCCGTTTCCCGACTCATCTCGGCTGCCTCGCCGATGGTCTTGCCGGTCACAGTCATCGCCCCGCCATGAATCAAGCTCGCGTCAAGCAGGCGCTTGGCGACCAATTGAATCCCGCCGGCTTGATAAAGATCATTGGCGACGAATCGTCCGCCCGGCTTCAGATCGGCGATCAGCGGCGTGCGTTCGCTGATCCGGTCGAAATCATCGATGGTCAGTTCGACTCCCGCTTCGCGCGCGATGGCGAGCAGGTGCAAGACCGCATTGGTGGATCCCCCGGTGGCGGCCACCGAAGCGATGGCGTTTTCGATCGACTGGCGCGTGATAATTTGCGACGGCCGCAAGTTGCGCTTGACGACATCGACCACAAGCTTGCCGGCGTTGAACGCCGCTTGGTCCTTTTCCGGGACGGTAGCGGGAATACCGTTGCTGCCCATCGGCGAGATGCCAAGAAATTCCATTACCGTAGACATGGTATTGGCGGTAAACTGCCCGCCGCAGGCGCCCGCGCCGGGACAGGCGCTATTTTCCACCGCTTTGAATTGCTGTTCGTTGATGCGCCCACTGGCAAACGCGCCCACGGCTTCAAATACGTCTTGAATCGTCAGGTCCCGATCGTTCAGATGGCCCGGCGCAATGGAGCCGCCGTAGAGGGCGAGCCCGGGAATATCGAGGCGCGCCAGCGCCATGACAACACCGGGGTTGGTCTTATCGCAACCCGAAAGACAAATGAGTCCGTCGAAGTGATTACCCCGCGTCACCAATTCAATGGAATCGGCGATCACCTCGCGGCTGATGAGCGAACATTTCATGCCTTCGACGCCCATGCTGATGCCGTCGGAGATCGACACCGTGTTGAACTCCATCGGCGTCGCGCCGGCCGCGCGGATGCCGTCTTTCACCTTGGCCGCCAGACGGCGCAAGTGAAAATTGCAGGGGCCTATTTCGATCCAGGTATTGGCCACACCGATGATGGGACGCGACAAATCTTCGTCCGTAAAGCCGGCGGCCTTCAGCATCGCCCGCGTCGGCGCCCGCTCCGGGCCGTCGGTGATTACTCCACTGCGCGGTTTCGCATACTCAGCCATGGGCAACTCCTTAACTGCGGATCGGTGCAATCAACTTAACTATGCGCCCGGAGCTTTGCAACTATACCCGCGGAACTGCTTCAACCCGGATTCCGCAATTAAACCGCCAAGCGCTCAAGCGAAGCGGAACCCTGGAGTAGCAAAGGCGTCCGACGCTGCAGTTTCAAAGTCATTTTTACGCTTTGGCACCTCGTTGCTATCAAGGTGCACCTGCCATCACACTACCACTGCTCGATAACTGCTTGGAGGCAGCAATCCATCGACTTTGCTATGGAAGGGTTCCGCCTCGCGCTTTCTGTCAACCGCAACTGCGGAATCCGGGTTCAATCGACTGCGCGCATCGCACCTCGAAAGAATTGCGGCAAATTCCCAAAGGGCCTCGCCTCTTTTCGCGAACATCACTTCTGACATGTCGGGCAGTAAAAAACGCTGCGGTTACCGATGGCGACACGCTTGATGACGTCCGGACATGCGCGGCATTTCTCTCCGTCTCTGTCGTACACCCGCAGATGGTTCTGAAATTCTCCCGACTTGTCATCGGCGTCGCGATAATCGGAAAACGATGTGCCGCACCACCGGATTGCGTCACCCAGTAAGTTTGGAATCGCGGCGGCAATTCCCTGTACTTGTTTACGCGTCAATCGATGGGCACGCGCGGTCGGCTTGATGCCCGTCAGGGATAGAATTTCGTTGGCGTAGATGTTGCCCAGGCCGGCGACGATCTGCTGGTCGAGCAAGAGATCGCGAATGCGCCGCTCGGAGGCGCGCGTGAAACGAAACAAGTAATCGCCGCTGAGCGCCGGGTCGAAGGGGTCCAGTCCGACGCGGCGCAATTGCGGCAATTCATGCAGCTGGTCAGCTTTCGCGACCAACGACAAGCCAAAACGGCGCGGGTCGTGGTAGCGCAATTCAGCTCCGCCGTCCAGGTCGACAATGATGTGGTCGTGTTTCTGGCGCGCCGTATCCGGGGCGACGCAAATCAGTTTGCCCGACATGCCGAGATGAAAAACCCAAACGATGTCTTCCGATAGGTTGAGCAAAATATATTTGGCGACGCGCGAGATCCCACTTACCCGTTTGCCGGCCAATGATTTGAGCCCTTTCTCGTCCACCGGCACGCGCAAGCGCGGCTCCAGGATCCGCACTCGGCGAATGGTTCGGCCCAGGAGATGGGGCCGCAAGCTGCGGCACACCGTTTCAACTTCGGGAAGCTCGGGCATTGGTTTTATCCGCCAAGTTTCGCGGGCAGCAGCCGGGAATCCTTCAGGGCCCGAGTGAGACCGACAAATTCATCGATGGTCAGCGTTTCGCCGCGTCGTTGCGGATCGACCTCGTGGCCGCGCAGAAAACCATCGACAAGCTCTCGGCTTTGCTTAAGCCAAGCCGCCATGGCGTTGCCCAGCGTTTTTCGCCTTTGTCCGAAGGCGGCGCGCAACAAGTCGCGCAGAACCGGGAAATCGTTCGACGCAAGTTTTGGCTCTGAGAACAACTCGATACGCAATATCGTCGATCGCACTTTCGGCTTGGGGAAAAAAGCCTCCGCCGCCACCGGCATCTTGCCGCCAATCAGCCCGTGGATCTGGCACCAGACCGACAGAGTCCCATAAGACTTGGTTCCCGGCCCGCTGGCGATTCTATCGGCCACTTCCCTCTGTACCATCAAAACCAACGAGGAAAAATGCTCGCGCGCCTCGAGCAGGCGAAAAAGCACCGGCGTCGAAATGCTATAGGGCAAATTTCCGGCGACTTTGACCTTCTTCGCTGGAAGCACAGCGTCGAAGGAAATTTTTAAAATATCGCCATGCAACACTTCGAGACGAGGGGAACGTCCGAACGCGCTCTGCTTTAGCCGGCGAACCAGGAAATCATCAACTTCTACAGCATAAACCTTGCCAGCAAGTTCAACTAAATGGCGCGTCAGAAAACCGAGCCCCGGACCGATCTCTAAGATTTCATCTTGTTCATTTAGATCGAGCAACCGGATTATGGAATCGATTATCCGCTCATGAATCAAAAAATTTTGGCCGAATCGCTTCCGGGGTCTGAAATCAGACTCCCGCAGCGCCGCCCGTACTTCTTCATACAAGGTCATCGGCATTCCTTGATCTTTGAACATAGAGTTTGAACAGCACCAGCGGGTTGCTAAAAAATCTTTATGCAGGCTGCTCAAAGAGATCTCAAAGGCGAGGCGCACAGAGTTCGTTTCTCGTGTTCGTCCGAGCACGAGCACGAGAAACGAGCACGCTTTCCACGAGACGATTGGTATGAGTCTTTTTCAACAGCCTGCTAAAGCGTCAGATCGGCGTCGGCGTTGAGGCACAAGTCGTCGCGCCGCCCGCGCCTGAGCCACTCGTAACCCGCCAGGGCAATCATCGCGCCATTGTCGGTGCAGAACTTGGGCGCGGGAAAGAACGTCTCGATTTTTTCCCCGTCGGCTCTCTCCTTCATCTTCGCCCTGAGCCGGCTATTGGCCGCAACCCCCCCGGTCAGGACGATACGCGCCACGCCGGTGGCGCGGGCCGCCTTGATTGCCGGCTCGACCAACATGTCGACCACCGCCTCTTGAAAACTTGCGGCAATGTCCTGCTGGCGGCCCGCCCCCGCAGCGGATTTCACATAGTGCCATACCGCGGTCTTGATACCGCTAAAGCTGAACTCGTAGCTGTCTTTTCTAAAACGCGCCCGCGGAAAACGAATGGCGGTCGAGTCCCCGTCCTTCGCCAGAGCATCGATGATTCGACCGCCGGGGTAACCCAGTCCCATCATTTTCGCCACTTTGTCGAAGGCTTCCCCTGCGGCGTCGTCGCGCGTGCCGCCGAGATAAAGATACCGGCCAACATCGTTAACACAGTAAAGTAGCGTGTGCCCTCCCGACGCCAACAAAGCAATGTAGGGAAATTGCACCGCCTGCTCCAGTTGAATCGCCAGAAGATGGGCTTCCAAATGATTGACACCCACGTACGGAATGCCCCAGCGATACGCGAGCCCCTTGGCCAACGAAAGCCCGACCAGCAGCGAGCCGACGAGCCCAGGACCGTAGGTGACGGCGATGCCGCCAATTTCGGGGAGCCTGACACCGGCGTTTTGCAGCACGGCGTCGACGATCGGCAATATGATTTGGCTATGCTGGCGCGAAGCCAGTTCCGGCACCACGCCGCCGTAAGGGCCATGCACTTCGTCTTGCGAGGACACGATATTGGCGAGGATCTCACGGCCATCGCGCAACACTGCTACGGCGGTATCGTCGCAGGAAGTTTCAACACCAAGGACCAACATGGACTGTGATTTTTCAGCGCTGCACAGCGGCAGGGTTACTCTGTGGACGGGATATCGCTTCGGCAGCCGTGCGGTTGCCCGAATTGATGCTCAATGCTCTGCTGAAACTCTCTTCGGCGCGATCCGCCATACCTAAGGCGCGGAAATTCGCGCCCCTAAGCGCGTGCACTTCGGCAAGCCAGTAAGGTTCCGCCGCCAGACGGGATTCGGCGACGTCGAGAAAGTTGAGCGACTCTTTATAGCGCCCAAGCTTGTGATGGGCTTTGGCCAGATAGAAGTAGCCATAGGGGTTTGTGGAGTCAATGGCGATACTTTGCTCCAATCGCGGCAAACCTTTGCCGGGGGCTCCGGCATCGATGAGTTTTCTGCCTTCTTCCGTAAGCCGGAGCGATACGGCGCGTTGAGGCGGGGTGCCAGGGATGATCTTCGCGAGCAATGAACTGTCGTCCGGCAACGGCTGCTGCTGCGCCGGTTGCGCCGGAATACCTGCCGTCGCCGGGGCGCCCGGGGTCTCTTTGAGGACGCGCGCGTTGCTTGAACTCTTACTGCTTGGCAGGTTTTGCTCTTTGATTTTTGAATCCTCAGGGTACGGTTTGCGAATCGATTCTTCAACCGGTGGCAGCGGAGGCGGGGGCTCTGGAGCAGGAGCCGGCGCGCGGCCGGGTGGCGGCAGCGGCGCGCGGTACATCGGGCGCGGCGCGCAGCTTGCCGCCACGCCCATCGACAATAACAGCGCGACCCCTGTCAAGATCTTACCGGCGCTTAAATTCCCAGGCTCGTCCATTTATTTTATCACCAGAATTTCCAACTTGGCGCCGCCGGGTGCAGTGGACATGTGTTGCGCGGTTCATCGCCTTCCAAAAACGCCTCGCGGATTGGATTGGGGCAGTTCGGCGTCGCCAGTTGGCCACTCAAGGGATCGATATCCACCATCTTGATGCCGGGCGGCGCCACGAAATCGGAGATTGGCATGCCCGCCGTGGCCAGTTTCATGAACTCCGTCCAGATCGGCAGCGCTGCTTGGGCGCCTGTAAGACCCAACTTGCTCTGGTTATCGAAACCGACCCAGACAACGGCTAAAAGATCCGGCGTGTAGCCAACGAACCAGGCGTCTTTGTTATCGTTCGTCGTGCCGGTCTTGCCGGCCGCCGGCCGAGTGAAGCCCAACCGCCGCGCGCTCTCGGCGGTGCCGCGATCAAAGACGCCTTTGAGAAGATAATTGATCATAAAGGCTGTCTGAGGCGACAGGACCTTTTCCACTCGCACGTCGCGCTTCTCCAGCACGCGCCCGCTTGGGTCCATCACCTGCTTCACTGAGAGCGGACGCGTCCGCACGCCGTTGTTGGCGAGGGTCGAAAACGCCACCGCAACTTCCAGCGGCGTAACCTCCACCGCTCCCAATGCCAGCGATGGCAGCGCGGGCAGAGAGGATTCAATGCCGAGGCGCTGGGCCAAATCGCGCACGCGCTTGATGCCCACGTCCCGCGCCACCCTGGCGGTGGCGGAATTTAGCGATTTTTCCAGGGCGCGACGAAAAGTCACCACGCCGAAATATTGGTCATTATAATTGCCCGGTTTCCATTCCTGGTTTTCATAGTTCCATGTAAATGCCGAGTCATCCAGCATGGTTACCGGCGTGAATCTAGCGCCGCTTTCGGCGCCCGACATGAGCGCAGCCAAATAGACGAAAGGTTTGAATACGGAGCCCGGCTGGCGCTTGGCCTGAAAGCCGCGGTTGAATTGCGATTTCTGATAACTGCGTCCGCCCACCATCGCCTTGATTTCGCCGGTTTGCGGCCGGATGACGATGACCGCTCCTTCCAGCTTATCGTCCTCGCCCTTGCGCCGCAGTGAGGCGTAGGTTTCTTCTAACTTCTTGAGTCCGTCCGCCAGCGCGCGCTCGGCGATTTTTTGAAGGTGCAGGTCGAGACCGCTGAAAATCCGCAGCCCTTCGGTAGTCAGGACCGCGTTTGAATAGTTCTCAGCGAGCTCGCGGCGTAGAAAATCCGCGTAGTATGGCGCGTCGTTCGTGACTTTCATCAGCTCGCGGCGAACCACCGGCTCTTTGATTGCCGCCTTGTATTGCTTTAGCGTAATGATTTGGTCGTCCAAGAGCTTCGCCAACACGACATTGCGGCGCTTGGTGGCTACTTCCACGCTGCGATAGGGCGACAACCGATTGGGCGCGCGAATCAAACCGGCTAGGATTGCGATTTCGCTCACCGTAAGCTCCGGTAGCGGCTTGGAGAAATAAAACTTCGCCGCCTCGGAAACGCCGAAGATTCCCTGAGATCCTTTCTGCCCCATGTAGATCTCATTAAGATAGTTCTCAAGAATCTCGTCTTTGGAATACTTGCGCTCGGCGATGAACGCCATGACCGCTTCCTTGACCTTACGGGTAAGCGTGCGTTCGTCGCTGAGAAAGAAGTTTTTCATTAACTGCTGGGTCAGCGTGCTGCCCCCTTGCACGACCCCGGCGCTGCGTAAATTGATCCATGACGCGCGCAAAATCGACACCGGATCGACGCCGTGATGCTCGTAGAAGCGCTCGTCCTCAATGGCGAGAATCGCTTTGATCATTAAAGGCGGGACTTCCTTGAGCGACACCACCCGGCGCTCTTGCCAAATCTGGTCGTAAAGTCCAGAGACAAGTTCCGGTTCCAGTTCCAGGGAAAATATCTCCTCCCCGTCGACGCTGTTTTCGATGCGCGCGATAGCCGATCCTTGAAACGCAATGCGGACGGGATATCCCTTGAAAGTTTCGGTGGGATAAACAAAGTCCTGAAGATAAATCTCCAACAGCCCTTTGGACGCCTGGTAATGATACTGTCCCTTGCTATTAGGAGCCCCTTGAACTTCCTGGTAGCCGAGGCGTCGCAGTTTTTCCTTTAGCTCCTCGGAACGCAAACTGATACCGACATAAAGAAGGTAACTATCGGAATAGATCTTCGAGGGCAGGCGCCATTTCTTCCCTTCAAACTTTTCTGTTACGGTTTTCTCCCAATCTTTGAGATACCACCCGCCGAAGACAATCCCGGTGGTGGTGATGACGAGCAGAGTAATGAGGGAAGCGCTAAAGATTCTGAGGTTGGACTTGTTCAAACCAGAGTCTCCGCAATAACTTCAATATTCGCGCAGATTCCGGCCAAAAGCAACGCGCGCCGCAGCCACCGTCGCGACCCGGCGCGACGTCATGAATGAAAAAAAGATTAGCGTTGTGGTTTGAGCGCCAAAAAAAGCGTGCTCTCGCCACGCCGCACCAAAAACAATACCCCGCGGCCTTTGCGGCTGCCGGCAATGGCTTTGCGGTAGTCCTCGACGCCGCGCACCGGCTTGCGGTCCACTTCCACGATCACATCGCCGCGGCGTACGCCCGCTTCATCGCCTGCGCTTCCCGGTTCCACCGCAGTCACCACCACGCCGTCGGCTTTGTCCAGACCCAAGTTTTCGGCAAGCTGGGGCGTAAGCTTCTGCACCGTCAAGCCGAGCTCGCCCTTTTCCGGCACGGAAGCCACCACTTCTTCGTCTTTCAACTCGCCCACCGCCACGTTGAGCGTCACCTCTTTTTTGTCGCGCAGCACTTTCATGCTTACTTTTTTGTCCACCGTCGTGCGCGCCACGATGATCGGCAATTCGGCCGAGTCTTTCACTTCCTTGCCGTCAAATTCCACGATGACGTCGCCGACCTTGACGCCGGCTTTATCCGCCGGACCGTCTTTGGAAACGTTCGCGACCAGAGCGCCGTAGCCGCGCTCCATGCCTAAGCTTTCGGCGATTTCCGGGGTGACTTTCTGGATCAGAACGCCGAGATAACCGCGAGTCACCTTGCCTTTGCCGCGCAGTTGCGGCAACAGTTCTTTGGCCAAATTGATCGGGATCGCGAAGCCGATACCCATATTGCCGCCGGTGCGGCTGAAGATCGCCGTATTGATGCCGATCACTTCGCCGCGCAAATTGATGAGCGGGCCGCCGGAATTGCCCGGATTGATCGACGCGTCGGTCTGAATAAAATTGTCGTAGGGACCCTGGCCGATATGCCGGCCTTTGGCGCTTACGATTCCCGAAGTAACGGTGCTGTCCAAACCAAAGGGGTTGCCGATCGCGACCACCCATTCGCCCACATCAAGATGGTCGGAATCCCCAAGGCTCGCCGCCGTAAGCGCGGTTTTCGCATTGATCTTGATGATAGCGATATCGGTTTTGGCATCCCGGCCCACAACTTTGGCTTCAAACTCCTGATCGTCGGACAATTTCACGACGATCTTCTGCGCGTTTTCGACGACATGATTGTTAGTCAGGATCGACCCGTCGGCGTCGATAATGAATCCCGAACCGAGGCTGCGCTGGCGCTGCGGGCCGCGCGGTATGGGCCCGCCGAAGAAGCGCCGCCAGAAATCGTTGAACGGATCGTCATCGCCGAACGGGCTGCCGAATTCCTGCTGCCCGCGCGACTCGCTAACCTGGGTCGATGAAATATTGACCACCACCGGCTTCATTTTCTTGGCCAGCGCGACAAAATCCGGCAAAGTGTTGAGCGCTCGGCCCTCGGGAGCGCTTTCACCCACCAGCGCGCGGCTGGGCGACAACCAGTCGAGACTACCGCTGATGCCGAGCCCGACGACCAAGGATATCAGGGCTACCGAAACGGCGCCCTTGACGCTCACCTTGCCGCTCCAGGGTTTTTTTTCGTTCATGGACGTTCCTATTTCTTTTTCACCGCCTCGACGTACTTCATGCGCAGGTCGAAAAGAATATCCTCGGTCAATCTTTCTTCTCCGGCATCCAAATTGCCTTTGGTCTTGTCCTTCAACATGCCGATGATGTCGATCATCTGCTTCGCCACCGGAATGTCTTTGTTGTCTTTGCCGCTCAGAGGATCGGCGATCTCGCCCAAATGCATCAACGCTTGAGTGCTCAGGCTGATGATAAAAGTGGAAAAATTGATCGCGGGCAACGGCTCCTGGGCCTCGGCCGTATCCTGCCCGGCGTCCTTCTGACCCGGGGCGGATTCCACCTGCGCGGAATCCCGACTCTCGCGCGCGTCTTCGCGCGCTTCGCCCGTCTCCGGCGAGAAACGCCGCCGGTCTTGAACTGTAAATCCTTTTCCCGTTTCCTCTTCACCCGCCATGGCGACACCTCGATTAGAGAAAAAATGCCTGGAAATGGTTCCCGACACAGCTTGTGGCGGATTTCCAGGCATCGTTTAGAAACTTAGTAGAGGTAACCTTAGTCGGCCAATGCTCTATCACGGAGCGACGGATTGTCCCCTAGCGCATGCTCTTTCATTGCCGGATGACTACCAGTGACTGTAATCCCTGTCTTCCCCCATGTCAAGGTGGTCTCAGCGACGAGGGGTTTCAACTTGCCGATGACCTTTTCCGGAAAAAATTCTGAGAGACATTTTCGATGGGGGCAACTTTTCATAACGGCGAGCTCGCACGGCGAACAGGCGATGCCCAGCCTCAGCAAGCTCACTTTGGCGCCCCTAGGCGCCCAGCGCCGCGCGTCCGAAGGACCGAACAATGCCACGGTCGGCGCGCCAACGGCGGCGGCAAGGTGGGTAATACCGCTGTCGTTGCCGAAATAGAGGTCGGCGCGGAATAACAATGCCGCGACTTGAGCCAATCTCAAATTCCGAGCCGAGATAAAATCAACGGCCAGAGCGTCGAAGCCGCCGCGCTCCAGCTCCGCCGCGCCGAGAAGAACAATCACTGCGCCGCCTTTGCGCTCGCGCCACCACCGGGCAATGGTGGCGAAATAAGCGGCCGGCCAGTTTTTCTCCCTGGCGCCGCTTCCCGGCGCCAACACGAGCACTGATTTTTCCGCAAGCGCATGGCGGTCCCAGAATTCTTCGCGCCATTGGAGCGCTTCGACCGAGAGCGGAATGTTTAGAGTGCCGCTAGGGTTTTGGAAAAACCCGAGGCACGATAGATAATAATCCGTTTGATGCGCCGTTGAGTTGGCGACCCGAAACGCGAACAGCCGCACCCGTCCCGGCGCCGCCGCGGCAAGTTGACCGGCAAAAACAGGCTGACCGCTTCCCATCCAGGAGTAAACGCGCTGGTAAGGCGAAAAAAAATCGCGCACACGCCGTTCCAGCGCGCCGCCCGGGACAAACAGACGGTTAATCTCATAACGTTCCAGTGCGCCAACCCGAATATCTCGCGGCACAATATCGGCAAATTCAGAATTGGCAAAAACGTCCAGCTGCGCGTTATCGGCCAGAGCGTGGAGAACGGGAATCAAACAAACGAAGTCGCCCAGCGCGCCGGGGAAAAGAACGGCGATACGCGGCTTTTTTAGATTCGTCATGCGTCACAGAGTCCGCTTCACTGCCCAATTTCATTGACAATATTAGAGCAAGCATATAGCATTCTTTAGAAACCGAATCGAGCTTCACTCCCTTCAAGAAAGACGAGCATAATTGTGGCAAGGATGAATGGCGCACGATCCATCTTGGATTTGATCGGCTCCACTCCGGTCGTCAAGCTGAGAAACATACCGGGTAAAAACGACGCCGAGGTGTGGGCCAAGATGGAATCTTTCAACCCGGGCGGTTCGGTCAAAGACCGAATTTGTTTCAATATGATTGAATGCGCGGAGCGCGAGGGAAAACTCAAGCCCGGCGCTACAGTCGTCGAACCCACCAGCGGCAACACCGGCATCGGCTTGGCGCTGATCGCGGCGGTAAAGGGTTACCGGCTGATCCTGACGATGCCCGATACCATGAGCGAGGAGCGCCGCAGCCTTCTTTCGGCCTACGGCGCCCATTTGATTTTGACTCCGGACACAAAAGGCATGGGCGGCGCGATTCACAAGGCCGAAGAGTTGATCCAGGAGCACAGCGACTATTTCATGCCCCAGCAGTTCAACAACCCGGCGAATCCGGAAATGCACCGCAAAACCACGGCCGTGGAACTGCTGAAGCAATTCAAGCGCATCGACGCGTTCGTCTCCGGCGTAGGCACCGGCGGCACCATCACCGGCGTCGGCGAAGTGTTAAAAGACAAAATGAAAAACGTCCGTATCGTGGCGGTAGAGCCAGCGTCTTCGCCGGTGATTTCCGGCGGTGAGCCCGGATACCATAAAATCCAGGGGATCGGCGCCGGATTCATCCCCGCCGTGTTAAATCGCCACATTTTGGACGAGATCATAACGGTCAGTGACGAAGAAGCGATAGCCTACACGCGCCGCCTGGCGGCGGAGGAAGGACTTCTGGTGGGCATTTCTTCCGGCGCCGCTTGCGCCGCGGCCATGAAAGTCGCCAAGACCCTGGGTAAAGGTTTTATCGTAGTCACCATTTTCGCCGATAAAGGCGAGCATTATCTTAGCACCGATTTGTTTGGCGATAAGCGATGGACACAAAGCTCGACCAACTAGAGAGCATCCTCCGTGAAACCGGCGGGGTATTGGTGGCCTTTTCGGCAGGAGTCGACTCGACATTCCTGCTGAAAGTCGCGCATCGGGTTCTTGGCGAACAGGCGGTGGCGTTGACCGCTTCTTCTCCCACCGCGCCGCCGGGAGAACTCGACGCTGCCAAGGAGTTCGCGCGCGACTTGGGCTGCCGCCACATTGTCGTTGACTCGAACGAGCTCGCCAACCCTGCTTTCGCACAGAATCCGGCGAACCGCTGTTTTTTCTGCAAAGACGAACTGTATCGCATATGCCGGGATCACGCGCACCGGATCGGCGTCAAGGTCATCGTCGATGGCACCAATCTGGACGACCTCAAGGATCACCGTCCGGGCCTCAAGGCCGCCGCTGCATTCGGCCTACGCCATCCGCTGGTCGAAGCGGAGATGACCAAAGACGATATTCGCCGCTATAGCCGAGAGCTGGGCCTGCCGACTTGGGACAAGCCATCCAGCCCCTGCCTATCGTCCCGTTTTCCCTACGGCACGGAAATAACTCTCGAACGGTTGAAAAAAGTCGGCTCCTGCGAGGTATTCCTAAAAGAACTCCGCTTTCGCGAATTTCGCGTGCGCTACCACGGCGATCTCGCGCGCATCGAAGTCGCGCCCCGCGAGCTCGAGCGGTTGTTGGAGAAGGATATACGGGAGGCGGTGGTGCGCAGATTCAAAGAACTCGGCTTCAATTACGTCAGCCTCGATTTGCAAGGCTACCGCACGGGCAGTCTGAACGAGGCGCTCAGCGCGAAATCGGGTTAAGGAATCCGCCGCTGGCGGATCAAGGCTTCGGCAAGCCAAATATCATCCGGCAAGGTAATTTTAAAATTGGTCCTTTCGCCGTCGAGGATAAAGACCTTCTCGCCTTTTTTTTCCACCAGCATGGCGTCATCGGTGGCAGCAATTTTCTCTCGCGCGCCCCACGCATGAGCCGCCAAGATGATCTCGCGCCGAAATACCTGTGGGGTCTGAATTTCCCATAGAGAACCGCGCGCTGGCGTGCTTTCAATCCAACGGTCCGCGCCGACAATCTTGATTGTATCGCGAACGGGCAGCCCGACCACCACTGCGCCCTTGTCGCGGGCAGCCTCAACGCAGCGATCGATCAGCGCCGGAGACACAAATGGCCTGGCGCCGTCGTGAATCGCGATGACATCGGCGTCATCGCCGGTCTTTTCTAAACCTCGCCTTACCGATTCTTGCCTTGTGGCACCGCCGCTTTGTAAGACCCAAAAGCGATTTCTCGACGCCGCATCCGCCTGAAGCATGGCTTCGGCGCGGGACAGCTGATCCGCGGCAACCACGATAACGATTCTGCCGATGGTATGCGCTGAAAAGAACCGGTCCAGCGTGCGCAGTATCATCGCCCGGCCGCAAATCGGCAGAAAAATCTTCGGCGTGGGTGCGCCGATTCTCCGGCCTTCGCCGGCGGCAACGATTATCGCGGTGGCAGCCATTATTAAAAAACAAAAAAGCCGAGGGATCATTCCTCTCGGCTCTTTCTAAAACAATTTAAGACTCGGGTAACAGCTCAGTGAGTAAATATATGGCGCAGCTCCTCCATGATTTTCTCCTCTGAATGCGACCGCGCGATGGATAATTCCTTCACCAGAAGATTGCGCGCGGTGTCGAGCATCTTTCGCTCGCCGAAGGAAAGCTCCTTGTCGCCCTTGAGTACGAAGAGGTCGCGCAGCACCTTGGCAATTTCCAGCACGGAGCCCGTTTTGATTTTCTCCGTATATTCACGATAGCGTCGGTTCCACGTCTGTTGATCGGTTTCAATCTTCTTTTGCCGCAAAATTTTGTAAACCTTTGTCACCATCGCGCGGTCGATCACTTTGCGCAAACCCACCGAGTCGACGTTGTCGATGGGAATCATGATCTTCATGCCGGTCTCAAGAATGCGCAACATGTAAAACTTCTTCTCCGTGCCGGAGATGGCGTTGGTCCTTATAGCCTCGATTTCCCCTACTCCGTGGGCGGGGTATACTACCTTCTCGCCTACTTTGAACATCGGAAACCTCCTCGCGAAAACGAGCTGCCCAGCTCGCATTCGGCCTTTCGTGTAAGATAGCTGAGCGAATTGTTTCGGAAGAAGAAGTGAAGCGATTTTGGTCGGAACGATGGCGTAAAAATGATTCGGGGAGGGTAATGCGTTCTAATTAACATTCCGTTTCTTTTCGCCACTTAACAACAAACGCTTGGCCTACGCAATCCGCCCGCTCATTTGTTGTAACGCACATTTAATTTATACACCAGGGTTTGCGGGGCCGTCAAGAGAACCACCCTAGCGGCAAAAAAAATGCTGTCAATAACTAGATTAGACATTAAATTTCAATGTCTAATCGTTCTCCTTGAACAGGCAAAATCGCTGCATAGATGCAAGCCGTTAGGCGAGATCCAGAGCCATGAGAAAGGCGTCTTCGCCATCGTCCGAATAGTAGCCTTTGCGAATGCCGGTTACGGCAAACCCCATGGATTCATAGAGTTTTTGAGCGGCCAGGTTGGATCTTCTAACTTCCAGCATGATTCGCGATGAAGCGCGGCCGCGCGCTTCGAGCACGACTTGCTCCAGCAAACGGCGGCCCAGCCCACGGCGCCTAAAATCGCTATGCACAGCGATGTTATGGATATCGATCGCACCGGGCAGCAACCAGAATAGCACGTAACCCGCGATCCGACCGTCGAACTCAGCTAGAAAGGAGCGCGCACATTCCACTTGCATTTCCTGGCGAAAGAACCGTTCGCTCCAAGGGTAAGCGTACGCGGTTCGTTCAATGGCCATGACCTCGTCGATGTCCGCGAGAGTTATAGGCCGAAAGGATAGCTGGCCGCCGGACGCAAAAGAGCCTCGGATAGCATGATCCTCTTGGGGTTCTTTTTGGAATAGGCCGCTCCAGAATTTTGCGCTAACGATAAGCGTTCCCCCACTGATTCTGTCTTTCCTTTAGCAAGAAAACCTCAAGCAATTTGTCTTCAAAACGGTGGGCAAATCCGATGACGTTTTCTTTCAGCGTGATGACGGTGGTAAATTCAGGTGGAAACGCGCCGACGCTTGAAGAGATTTTCCGCACATTTTCGTCGGTGCACCGCCCCTTGACGATAAATTGCCCGTTATTGAGCACCAGGTCGTAATCATAATCCGGCAACTCATCCGGCAATTTCGAGCGGCCCGGGATGCCAATATCGGGCATCCAGCGCGGGAATTCCATGCGCAGCAGAAACGCCCCGCCGCGGTCCTCCATCGTATACACGTTGCCGTAGCGGCGTTCGCGCTCGAGTTTTTCGACGAACCCCTTGGAATAAAATCCGTCGACCGGAATCGGTAGCTCGCGTATCAGGCCCGCATGCTTCTCAAGCAAGGGCCCGACAACCAGCGCCATCGGCACGCCGTAAAGCGACGCCGGAAATACCATTTCGTCGGCGGGTATTGCCCCGAAGATACCGCTGCGAAGCCGAAACACGGCTTCGACGGCGGCGACGAGGATGCCGATCAACACGTACGAGTTGATCGCTTGGCTTCCTAGAATCTCCGGCCCATGCACGCCGACAGCAACCCCCATCGCCACCAAAGGATAGAGAACAGCGTTATGCAAAATATTGAGCCCGGTGCATCCGGCCGCGGTGAATAGCGGGCTTTGCACAGCGACTTCGAGTCTTTTCTTCATGGCATGCGGCAAAGCGCCGAGCGCCGGTTGCGCCAGCAGAAGTAAGGTTTTCGACCAGCCTTGCCCTAGTGCGCCGCTGGGTTTGTACTGATTTGATACTTCCACGAAACTCACGGGCAATTCCTTGGGGAAAGTTTTCTTGGGCCGCGGCTCTTTCTTGACTTGTGCAACCGGCTTCGGCGCCGCAACGGGCTGCGCGACCTTCGCCGGGGCCGCCACCGGTTTGGCAGGTGCGGGCTTTGCTGCCGCCGCGGCGGGCGCCGGTTTCTCCGCCGGAGTCGCCGGGGCCGGAGCAGGGCTTGCCGGTCTCGGGGCTTCTGGGGCACTCGCTGCCGATTGCGCTTCGCCTTTGCGAAATCGCGATTGAAAATTCTCGCCGAAATCGGTGTCCTGATGCAGCACTCTGGCCCGGGCGATCAAGGCCTCCTCAGTTTCAATATTGTTGGGATCGGTTACGCAACAATCCACCGGACAAACTGCCGCGCAAGCCTCGTAATCATGAAATCCGACGCATTCGGTACACAACTGCGGGTCGATGACAAAGACTGGATCGCCCTGGCTAATTGCATTGTTGGGGCATTCCGGTTCGCATGCGCCGCAATTAATGCAATCGTTGGTTATCATCGTCGCCATGAAAAAACTCCCTAAACCTTTATTTTTAATTACTTGCTTCCTGTTTGGTTGTCAATGTTCTGCGCCCTTCTTGAATGTCGCAAAAGGATCATGTTAGCTGTCCTCCTGAGGGCGGCGTACCCAAGTGGTTAAGGGAGAGGTCTGCAAAACCTCGATGCAGCGGTTCGAATCCGCTCGCCGCCTCCAATTCTCCCGATCACGCCAAAAAACAATCGATTACTCCTGCATCGCAACCAACACGTCGCTCCAAATCGATGTGAAATTAATCGTAGGAGAATTCAATTGAATCCTGAGGATCCAAGCGACAGCGTTTCATCCGGCCTACCGTGGATGGACATCGCATATTGTTGGAAGCTTATACCCTTCTTCTACAATTTTGCGTCCGAAGCCATCCGCCGGACGGGAGAGCTGCAACTGCCTTTCGGCTCCGGGAGATCTTCACCAATTGCGACGCAAGATGTAGCGCGCGTGATGGCTGAAATTCTTGTTTCTCCCGGTGAGCACCTTGGCCGGCTATGAGTTGACAGGGCCGAAAGCCCAGAACCTGGACGCGATTGCCGAGGAATATGTCACCTTGAGACAATGGCTCTTCTTCATGGCGAAAACCGTTACGATCGGCTTACGCACGACGTTGAACCGTGACCGGGATGAAACCCATGACGATCCGCGAATGGGTACGGGTTCATGGGGGAGCGTTCGATTAACGGGCTTTCCAGATAAAAGGAGAAATCGACATGAATGAAAAAATCGCCCGGCAGATAGTCCTTGCCGCACGACCGCACGGGCGCCCGAAGCCAAGCGATTTCCGCCTCGAGGAAACCGCGGTCCCGACGCCGAGTGCTGGGCAAGTTCTCCTTCGGGTGCAGTATCTATCGCTCGACCCCTATATGCGCGGCCGGATGGACGACCGGAAATCCTACGCGAAGCCGGTCCCGCTCGGTGGTGTCATGGAGGGCGAATCCGTCGCGACGGTGATCGCTTCAAAACATCCCAACTACTCGGAAGGCGACATCGTGCTTGCCCGGACGGGATGGCGCACGCATGCGCTGTCGGATTCCCCCGACCTGCGCAAGCTCGATCCAGCCGTCGCACCGGTTACGACGGGGCTCGGCGTACTCGGGATGCCCGGGTTCACGGCATATGCCGGCCTGCGCGTGATCGGTAAGCCCAAACCCGGAGAAACGGTTGTCGTCGCGGCGGCGAGTGGACCGGTCGGGTCGCTGGTGGGCCAGCTCGCCAAGATCGCCGGCGCAAGGGCGGTCGGCATCGCCGGCGGCCCCGAGAAGTGCGCGTATGTGAAGGACGAACTTCGCTTCGACGCGGCCATCGATCACCGCGACTCCGATTTCGTGTCCAAGCTGACCGCGGCCTGTCCGGACGGCATCGATATCTACTTCGAGAATGTCGGCGGGGCGATCTGGCAGGCGGTGCTGCCGTTGCTCAACAAGTTCGCGCGCGTCCCGGTCTGCGGCCTGATCGCGCAGTACAACGGCGCAGGACCTGGCGACGGCATCGACCGGCTGCCCGCCACCATGCGCGAGATTCTGTCGAAGAGCCTGACCCTGCGGGGTTTCATCAACAACGAATTCGCCGCCGAGCACTATCCCGCGTTCCTCCGCGAAGTCGACGCCGGCATCGCCGATGGCCGGATCCGTTATCGCGAGGATTTCGTCGACGGTCTGGAGAGCGCACCCGAAGCCTTTATCGGCCTGCTGGAGGGGCGCAACTTCGGCAAACTGATTGTCCGAATGAAGGCGTAGCGCCGAAAGGCGCAACGGAACCAGGCTGCCGATCGATCGGAGCGATGAAGTCGCGATCAACCCTCGCGGCAAAATTTACCTGAACGACGACAAGTGGGGCATGTTCGTGCTGCGCTACACGGGCAAAGAGCCGGACAAGGAACTGAGCGGTCCGCCGCAAAGCTCTTACGCTTCGTCATCGAACACCTCCTCTGGGGTTTTGACCTTTTTCGGTGTCCGTCAAACCCGGTTACCTAAACCTGACCTGATTGATCTAAACTGTCCCCAGAATTTGCCCGCTTCGAGTCTTAGAGCGGATTTGACCCCTTTGGAATTCTTGGGTTTGTATCCACGAATGCGCTTCGTTGCCGCTCTTGGATGGATTGCACTTACCACACGTTGGTATTAGATTCGCAATGGGTCAATCAAACTAAGGAGGAGACGTGAATGGAAATCGCTCTTTACTACGCCCCCAACACCTGCGCACTCGCTCCCTATGTCACGCTGACCGAAGCGGGCGCCGATTTCGAGGTCCGGCCGCTTAATTTCCGCAAGCGGCAGAATTTCTCGCCCGAGTATCTGAAGATCAATCCGAAGCACAAGGTGCCTGCGCTTGTGGTCGACGGCAAGATCCTGACCGAGAACGTCGCCATCCATCAATGGGTCCATCGGACCTTCCCCAACGCGAAGATCCTGCCCGCCGATCCGTGGGACGAGTTGCAGGCGATATCGCTGCATGCCTGGTGTGCCAGCGGGATTCACCCCTATCTCAGCCGGATCAACAACCCGCCCAAGGTCTGCGGGGTAGCGGGCGCGTCCGAGAGTGTGGTCAAGTTCGCGACTGAGGCTCTGTTCGAGAACTTCCAAATCGGCGACGATTTGCTGGCCGGCCGAGAATACTTCTTCGGCCATTTCACCGCCCCGGACGCGCATTTCTTCTGGTGTTGCCGCCGCGCCACCCAGTTGGAGGTGGACATCTCAGGCTTCCCCAACGTCGTGGCGCATTTCAAGCGCATGCTGGAGCGCCCGAGCGTCAAGAAACTGCTCGCCTACGAGAAAGAAGTGAATGAAGGGTTTGCCAAGACGGCCTAGACGAGTTGCGCAGACGCACGCAGTTGCCGAGAAGTAGAAGTATCTCGCCGTGCGTTACAAGGACGAGAGGAGTCCCGAGAGTATCCTCAGGGAAGCGGGGTCAAATTGAACTGCCCATTTTCATTTCAAGACAGACACCGCATCTTTCTGTTAGTAAGAGAAAAACCGGAAATATAAATGTCAAGATCCAACAGAGTGTTGAAAAACTTTGATTTCAGGCTGTTCAAAAAGGTCTCAGATGCGAGCGCGATCGGAAGGGCTCGCCTCTCGGTCGCACACTAGCGACATGGTCTCTAAATAACGAACTCATTAGTAAACACGTCCTCCCGTCTGGATCGCTTCAATCTTCTGCCCGTTGGCCGTGACCGGGCTGCCGGTCATTGTGATGTCGGGCTCGGCCCATGCCTTCGACCGCCCGACCGCCTGGTGCCAATGGCGACGGAGCTTTTCCATTTCCTCGGTTGCTCTCCCTGGCCGGAACTCCTTCTCAATTTTCCAGCGCGCTTGAATCTCTTCCAGATCCTTCCAAAAGCCAACGGCCAGACCCGCCAGAAATGCTGCTCCGAGAGACGTCGATTCCGCCCTGGCAGACCGGACGACCGGGATGCCCAGCAGGTCCGCCTGGAACTGTAGCAGCGTGTCGTTCCGCGCGGCTCCGCCATCGACTCGCAAAATTTCAATCGGAATGCCGGAATCCTCTTGCATTGCGTTCAACAGGTCCGCCACCTGGTACGCAATGCTTTCGAGCGCCGCCCGCGCGATATGCCCGGGTTTTGTTCCACGAGTGATTCCGATGATGGCGCCGCGGGCAAGCGGATCCCAGTGCGGCGCTCCAAGTCCGGTGAATGCCGGGACCACATAGACACCGCCGTTATCCGGGACACTCAAAGCCAGCGCTTCGACTTCGTCCGCAGTTCTGATCATCCCGAGTCCATCCCTCAACCATTGCACGACCGAACCGGCAGCGAAGACACTACCCTCCATCGCATATTCAAGTTTGTTATCTCTTCGCCACGCCACAGTGGTGAGCAGGCGGTTCTTTGACTGCTTGGGCTCTGCGCCGAGAGTCTGCAACAGGAACGCTCCGGTGCCGTAAGTGCATTTGGCCATACCCGGACGGAAGCATGCTTGTCCGAATAAGGCTGCCTGCTGGTCTCCGGCCACGCCGCCGATCGGGACGCCGCCGAGCGCGAGACTGGTCGACACTTGAGCATCATTGCCGATCGAAGAGCGCACCTCCGGGAGCAGAGAAACGGGAATATTCATCGCATCCAACAGCTCCCGGTCCCAGGCTCCTCCATGTATGTTGAACAGCATGGTACGCGAGGCGTTGCTGGCATCGATCGTGTGCAACTTCCCGCTGGTCAGATTCCATATCAACCAGCTGTCAACGGTCCCGAAAGCCAGTTCTCCGGCATTTGCCATCTTCCGCACGCCTTGCACATTTTCGAGAATCCACATGATCTTACTTGCAGAGAAGTAAGCATCGATCAGCAGTCCCGTCTTTTGTCTGACTGGTTCTTCGAGACCCTGCTCCCAGAGCTTTTTGCAGATGGGCGCCGTGCGCCGATCTTGCCATACAATCGCGTTGTGCACCGGTTTACCTGTCTTGCGCTCCCACACAATCGTGGTCTCGCGCTGATTCGTGATGCCGAGTGCGGCGATGTCCCGCGGGCGGGCGTTGACTCGACTCAGCGCTTCTACGGCAACGCTCATCTGCGATGCCCAAATCTCCTCTGGATCATGCTCAACCCAACCGGCTTGCGGGTAAATCTGTTCTAACTCGCGTTGCGCGATGCTGCGGATCGTCCCATCTTGGTCGTAAAGAATCGCCCGAGAACTTGTCGTTCCCTGATCCAACGCAAGGACGTATTCCATGATTTTGCTCCCTTACGAGAAACATTTTGTAGGCCAAATCTATGCTTTACACGCTTTCGAAAAACTTGGAAGTGCTTTGACAAACTCGGCACGAACGGAAAATGCCGCTATACAATGCGTGATTTTCTACGGAACGACTGGTTCGTCGTGCCGCACGACTGCCGGTCGGATCTCTTTGCCGCATCGCTTCAGTGATCGTCACCGACGCCTTTAGTTTACGCATCCCGTCAATCGGCGCTTGCGCCCACCCGGCGGCTCCGGCGTGCCCCATGTTTGCCACTCGACCGACCGCGTCGCCGGCGCGTTGCTCAACGGCCATATGTATGGGGTCAGGTTGACTCCAAATGAAGATTCGCGACCAGGATCTAACGCCTGGTGAATTTCGGCCTAGGTGTTCCTGACAAAAGGTCCGTAGCCCGCTACCGGTCCGCTAACCAGCCGGCGACAACGTGCCGTATCTCATCACGAGATGTATGCCGGCGAGAAAACGCTGATGATCGGCACCGCTGCGCTTTGGGCGGCCGCGTCCATCCGCAAATCGCCTGGGCCAAGCATCGCGCCCCGCGCGACGGCGCGGCGATCGCGACCAAGAAGTTGTGAAGTTGAATTCAAAAGTGCCTGTGGGGGATGAACCGAACAAAAAGCGATACGCGGTTCAAGTGCGGGCCTCGCTCATGCTAGGAGCGGCTGCGGCAATGGGCTTGCCTGAAATTGTGCTATAGACGAGCGCCGCAGAGGCCAAGAGAATAAAGCCCATGATGATCATGAAACCGTCGTAGCTACCGGTCATGTCGAAGGCAAGGCTCGCGAGCATCGGACCTCCGGCGGAGCCGATCTGGTGGACGATGAAACTCAAGCCCAGGATGAGTCCCGCTAACCTCGGTCCGGCAATCTCGTAGAACATCACATTTTGAACCGCAATCGTGCCAAAGGTGGGTCCCATCGCGAGTGCCACGACGGCGTAAAAGAAAAGCTCGTTGGGCATATCCAGGGCAAGGACCAATGTGCCTAGGCCGCGCACAAGATAGGTGAGAGCGAGCACTTGCGCTCGCCCACAACGGTCCGAGAGCCAGCCGAAAAACAGCGCCGACATCGCCGCCGCTCCGCCAAAAACACCGACAGCGATAGCTCCGGTTGCGGTATCGAAACCCTTGCTCAACGCGATCGCCACAAGATGTACGGTCTGAAACAAAGCTACGCCGCAAGAAAATCGCGCGGCGAACATCATGATCATCGACCGATCACGCAAGTAGGGAAGGCAGCTTCCCCAACTTGCGCGGTCCCGCCGGGCAGTCGCAACATCATCCGGGTCGCGCGCACCCACCCAACCTAAGGGAAACGCCACCGCGACGAGCAAGACACCACTGGCCAAGGCCGCGGCACGCCAATCGAACCTTTCGATCAAGAAGTAAAGCACCGGGGAAAAGAACACCGGGCTCAGCGGTGAGGCCGTCTGTATGACACTCACGGCGAGCCCTCGGCGATTGGCCTGGTAGTGCTTGGCGACGAGGAGCGAGATAATAACCAATCCGCAGGCTCCTTTCGCTAAGCCGACCATAATGCCGTACGAGAGCGACAGTTGCCACAAGTTTTGCGAGAAGCCCATGCCGAAAAAACCTCCCGCCATGAGAAGAATCCCTGCAAGAATGACCCGGCGGGCACCCAGGTCGTCGGCCAGTTTACCAAAAAGGACGCCGCCTACTCCCCAGCCGAGCATGCCAAACAAGTACGGCACCGTGGCAGTGGTCCGCGACCAGCCGAATTCCGCCTCGATAGGTCTCAGAAACAGGCTGAACGAATTCATGCCGATTGATGTTATGGTTACGACGCCGGCACAGAGGAGCAGAACTATGTTGCGGGAGAGTG
>DATBLC010000343.1:0-10559 GCA_036555515.1 Binatia bacterium | reverse complement strand
CCCACGCGACGGCCGAGCTTTGAAGTTGCGGCGACTTCAAATAACGCCACAAATTTTCTCGTTCGACTGCGGGCAGCGCTTCGTACCACTCCCGGCTTGTGGGGTTGTCGTGGGTGCCGGTGTAGACGACTGTGTTCGGGATGAAATTTTCGGGAAGATATGGATTATCGGGGTGACCGTCAAAAGCAAATTGAAGCACGCGAGTACCGGGGATCTCGAAATCATCGCGGAGCTTGGAAACGTCCGGTGTGATGATACCGAGATCCTCGGCGATAAATGGTAGTCCGCCCAGTTCTTTTTTTACCGCATTGAAAAAATCTGCGCCCGGGCCCGGCACCCACTCACCTGTCTTGGCGGTTGCTGCTCCGGCCGGTACATGCCACGCCGCTGCGAACCCGCGAAAATGATCCAGACGAATGACATCGACAAAAGCGAGAAGCGCACGCAGGCGATCGATGCACCAGCAATAGCCGCTCTGCCGCAAGACTTCCCACTTGTAGACGGGGTTCCCCCAAAGCTGTCCCTGCGAGCTGAAGTAATCAGGCGGCACGCCCGCGACAAAAGTCGGACGGCGATATTCGTCGAGCAGGAAGAGCTCGGGGTTGGCCCAGACGTCGCTGGAGTCGGGAGAAACGAAAAAAGGGAGGTCGCCGATCAGACGCACACCTCTTGCCCGACCGTGCCGCATGAGACGTTCGCCCTGGCGGAACAGTAGGAATTGAGCGAAGCAAACCTGCTGGATTTCGCTCGTCAGCTCGCGCCTCGCGCGGTCCAAAGCTGCGGGCTCGCGTCGCACCAGATCGGCCGGCCAATCCACGTACCAGGCCCCGTTATGCTTCTCTTTCAAGACTCGAAAGAGCGCGTAATCTTCAAGCCAATGCGCCTGCTCGTGACAGAATTGTTCAAATGCAACGCGCAGATCCGGACGGTGGACACTCTGGAAATTGACCCAGGCTTTTCCGAGCAGCCGGCGCTTGAACGTGATCACCGCAGCATAATCCACACACGCCGACGGTAACGATGGCGGCGCGCATTCGCTTTCCTCCAGGAGTTCCTCTTCGATGAGCCAGTCGGGACTGATCAGCAGTCCGTTGCCGGCGAACGACGATAACGACTGATACGGAGAGTCGCCGTAGCCGGTCGGCCCGAGCGGCAACGCCTGCCACCAGCTTTGTCCTGCTTCAGAAAGTTTATCGATCCACTTGACCGCAGCCGGCCCCACATCACCAATCCCGTACGGTGAGGGCAACGACGTAACGTGCAGAAGCAAACCCGAGGCGCGGTAATTTTCCGGAAAAGGAGGCATGTTAACCTGATTAGATCAGATCCGAAATCCGAAGCACGAAATTCTCCTGAAGCGCTGTCGAAGGACCTGTCGTGAGCGACGCCGAACGACCCAAAACGCGCCCCGCTTCGAAATCTCCTCGTTTTTGAGCATTTGAGTTTGCCGCGGATTTCGGGTTTGCCGCGACGACACGTCATCCTTCCTTCGGCCCGAAGCTCGCCAGGATAGCATCCGCGATCTCACGGCTAAGGGCGCCCAAAATCTCGCTCAACCCGGCTACCGACGCTTCCATGGATTTTATCCCGGTCGGCCGTGTTATGCGGGATTCCTTGAAGACAAGAGGCGTCTTGTTGGTCATGTCAATTAGGGCCCAACCCGCCACCAGTTCAACCTCTTGCTGTGTGTTCGGCGCAAACCGAAGCACTTCCATCTCGATCTGACACACAGGGCGTTGGCTGGTTTGCCAGGGATATCGGATTATCCTCACACCCCCGAGGAGCATCCCGAGATTCTGCGACAACACCCGGGTAAAATTTTCTTCCAATGGTTCCGCCCACCTATCGTTTTCCGAAATATTAAGACGGTTTTGAGTGGCGCGCGTGACTATCTGTTCGCGATCCAGGTAGGCAGGAAATCGAATCGGGCCGATACCGATCAATAGACGGGCCACTTCATTTGTGTCGCGAGCTCGCGATTGCTCGGGTTGAGGCGAGGGCATCAAGGTGAAAAACCTCGAAGGATCGGACATGGGAGAGAAATTCATACAGCCTGAGACGGACAGACAGGCAAGCCCAAAAAAAATCACGATATGCTTTAATGAGTGCATTAGATTCTTAACTGCGAAATCCGAGAATTTATCCCTACAGTCTATGCTCCGAAGAACCGACAAAAACTGTTTTCCCGCCAAGGCGCAAAGGTTTTGTCATTCCTACGAAGGCGGGAATCCAGATTTCCGAACTTGGCGCCCTTTGCGCCTTTGCGCGAGACATGTCTTTTCCGATCTCTTCTTCGAATTCAGAATTTCAAATACTTATTGGCTAATCTTTGTTCGTGTCTGGCTTGCCGAAGATAAGCGCTCTCGGGTTGCGTTCCAAATAGCCTGCTAACAGTCGCAGCGAGCGCGCTGCGCCGGAAATCTCGCGTAAGCTTTTTATGAGCTCGTAGGAAACGGGAGATTCCGGATCGATGGCAGCCCGCGCGCTGATCAGGGCCCCCTCTGCTTCCTTCATGGTTATGCCCGCTTGTTTGACCGCCGTCTCGATTTCCGCGAGCGCTGTGCGGGTGGCGGCCGACGTCTGTTGAAGATCGGTCGAAAGATCGCTGGTGTTCTTTTCGAGCGCCACGGCCAGCCGCTGGATAGTCACCACCGCGTCATCGAACTTCGGCATCGCCTTCTCCAGCGAGCGGAGCGAGGCGTCCAGAGCCGGCGACTTCGTCAAGCGATCGATTCCTTCGAACGCGTGGATCATGGCGGTAGTAACCGCGTTGAAATCGACTTTCGCGAGCTTAGTGAAAGCCTTCCTTAGTTCGTCTTGCACTTGTTCCAGCTCCGTCGGCACGGTCGGGATCTCGCGATATCGGGAGCCTTGCGGCTGAACAAACTGCACCGGGCTATTCGAATATAAATCAAGTGCGACGTACAACACGCCAGTCACGAAACTTTCCATTCGCAGTTGGCCCCGCAAGCCCCGATCAATGGCGGTTTGTAATGCGGCGGGATCAACCAACAAGTTGCCTGTGAATCCTCTTCCTGCAATCTTTCCTGCATCGAGCTCGACAATGACCGGAATCCGATCGACTTCCACTTCTTCCAGTTGCAGCAGGATGTCGGTGACCGAACCGATCTCCACGCCCTTGTACTTCACAGGAGCGCCCACATTGAGCCCATTTACGGAGCCTTGGAAGTAAAGCACGAATTCGTACGTTTTTCGGAAAAACTTTCCCGAGCCAAGGGAAATCACTGCGATCACCACTAAGGCCACCGCGCCGATGACAAAGGCGCCGATGAGTGCGGGACTGATCCTCCTATTCATAGTCTTTCCTCTCCTCCGCCGCGAGGATCGTGTTCGATGGACGGTTCCCTTCGAAAACTCGATGGGGCACGAGCCCATCCGGCGTGCCTTCAGCTTTGACCTCTTCGGCGGTTTTCCCGAAGGCCAGCGCTTCGGCTTGCGCAAACACGTTGGCGATGAGCATATCGTGGTGGCGCCCCAGCGGATTGAGTGTCTTGCTGAACGCGATGAAATCGCACGGAATCAATCTCGTGCCTTGATGAATCAGCTGATAAAAGGAATGCTGGCCGTTGGTTCCGGGTTCGCCCCAATAGACGGGACTGGTAGCGCACCGACGTCATCGCCGTCGATCGTCACCCGCTTACCGTTGCTCTCCATCGTCAATTGCTGGAGATAGGCCGGGAAGCACTTCAGGTACTGGTCGTAGGGTAGGACCGCCATGGTTTCCGCGCCGAGGAAATCGTTGTTCCACACTGCTAAGAGCCCCATGAGCACCGGCAAGTTGCGCTCGAAGGGCGCAGTCCGGAAGTGTTCGTCCATCTGATGGAAGCCGTCCAACATGTCGCGAAAATGTTCCGGACCAATAGCGATCATCGTGGACAGGCCGATCGCGGACTCCATGGAATAGCGGCCGCCGACCCAGTCCCAAGACTCGAACATGTTCGCGGTATCGATGCCGAACCCGGCGACCTCGTCGGCGTTGGTCGATACTGCGACGAAATGCTTGGCCACCGATTTTGGGTCGCCGCCCAAAGCACGGAGCGACCAGTCGCGCGCCGTGTGGGCGTTCGTCATTGTCTCCAGGGTCGTAAAAGTCTTCGAGGAGATAATGAAGAGCGTCTCTGCCGCATCGAGATCTCGGACCGCTTCCGCAAAGTCGGTCCCGTCAACGTTGGATACGAAGCGAAAGGTCAGGGCCCGTTGGCTGTAATACTTCAGCGCTTCGTAGGCCATCACCGGGCCCAGGTCGGAGCCGCCGATGCCGATATTGACGACGTTGCGAATCGGTTTTCCGGTGTGCCCTTTCCATGCGCCGCTGCGCACGCGGTTGGAGAAGTCCGCCATCTTGTCGAGCACAGCGTGGACCCGGGGCACGACGTTCTCGCCATCAACAACGATTGATGCGCCCCGCGGCGCGCGCAAAGCCACATGCAAAACGGCTCTGTTCTCGGTGATGTTGATCTTTTCCCCGTGGAACATGGCATCGATGCGCGCGCGCAGGCCGGATTCATCCGCGAGTCGCAGGAGGAGCTGGAGGGTTTCGTCTGTGATGCGATTCTTCGAGTAATCCAGGTACAGGCCGACCGCCTCGGCCGTCATACGTTCGCCGCGTTTAGCATCATCGGCGAAGAGCTTTCGCAAATGCAGGTCGCGCACTTTTTGATAATGCGCCGCGAGGTCCTTCCACGCCTGCCGCTCAGCGAGCGGTGCGATCTTTGCCGGCATGTCTTGCTCCTTTCGCTTTCTCGCCGAGCACACGCCGGGTGTGCCGGACAATCATCAAGGCTTTCGGGTCGGCCGGATGACGGCGGGATTCGCCTGGGTCAGTGCGATAACTTCATCTTCGTGACGGATGACCAGCTCCTTCCCTTCCCGCAAAGTATAGGTCGTCGAATCCGGACTGATGTGGACGTCCAGAACCTGGCCGCGATAGGTTAATGGGAATTTTAGCGACGCCTGAATTTCTGGTGGTCGCTGCGGCCGGAAGGATAGGTTGCCATCATAATCTCGCAGCCCGCCGAAGCCGTAGGTGAAAACCATCCAGGTTCCACCCATGGAGGCGATATGACATCCGTCCTTGACGTTGCCGCCAACGTCAGCGAGGTCCATGAGCAAGGCCGCCCGCGCGTAGCTCACGGCCTTATCGAACTCGCCGATCTCGAGGGCGACAATGGCTTCGATACAGGATGAGAGCGACGAGTCGCCGGTGGTGAGAGGATCGTAGAACTCAAAGTTCCGCTTTTTCGCTTCCAGTGAAAATTCATGGCCGAGGAGAAACATCGCCAGAATCACATCCGCCTGCTTGATCACTTGATGGCGGTAGATGTTCAGTGGGTGATAGAACAGCAGCAGCGGATACCTGTCCGCGGGGGTAGCTTTGAAGTCCCACGGCTTACGGTCGAGAAAGCCGTCGTCCTGGGGATAGATCCCTGATACGGCATCAAAGGGAATGTACATCGCCGCCGCGGCTCGCCTCCAATCCTCAACTTCCGACAGCTCTAGGCCGGTCTTTCGTATGAGCGCTTGCAGGACTTGGGGGTTTTTATTCTGAAGGGCGTCGATGGTTTCGGCCGCATAGCGCAGGTTCTCTCGCGCCATCAAGTTCGTGTATGTGTTGTTGTTGACGACCGTGTTGTACTCATCGGGTCCGGTCACGCCGTTGATGCAAAATTTCCCTCCCTTCCGCGCCGAGAAAAATCCCAGGTCGCACCATAGACGCGCTGTCTCCACGAGCATCTCGGCGCCGCACTCGAAGAGGAACTCTTCATCGCCGGTGGCGTTCACGTATTTGCGCAAGGCGTACATGATGTCCGCGTTGATGTGGTATTGAGCGGTTCCCGCCGCATAGTAGGCCGAGGCTTCCTCACCGCCGATGGTACGCCAGGGAAACAGCGCGCCTCGGTGGCTCAACTCGCGTGCGCGCGTACGCGCCTGGTCCAGCATACCGTAACGGAAGCGCAACAGGTTTTGGGCCGTCTGCGGTGACGAATAGATCAAGAAAGGGAGCAGGTAGATTTCCGTATCCCAGAAATACTGTCCCTCATAGGCTTGGCCCGTCAATCCCTTGGCGGGGACCCCGCTGTTTTCTGCTCTGGCCGAGGCTTGGAGAATGTGAAACAAGTTGACGCGGATCGCTTGCTGCATTTCGACAGTCGTGAGCCTCGTCCTTTCCGCCCTGATATTACTTATCCGAATGTCGCTCCGCTGCCAGAAATCCTCCATGTATTTTTCCTGTTCGGACAGGAGCTTGCTAAAGCCTTGACCAACAACTCGATCCAACGTCCATTCCGCGCGACGGCAGATCGCATCCGGGGTAGCGGTTTTCGAAGTGTGATACACCATGTATTTTGTGAGATGGATGGGACGTTGCGGTTGAGCGGCAATCGTGAAAACCACCTGACCAAAATCCTCGGTCTGACTGGTCTTGTAGGCATGCGGACAGTCGCTGTCGAAGTCATGGTCAGTGGCGCAAGCCAGGATCATGTGGGTTCGCTCCGTGCCGTGGGCAAGGACGATGCGGCGTTCCCGTGCATAGCTCGCGCGGTGATGGAGGACCTTCCCAGAGAAGATCTTTGCCTGACGCGGGTCATCTTGGCCCGTTTTGACTCCAGGCTGCGGCGTTACCATCTCCGACGAAATCACCAGGGGCGCCTCGCCATTCAGCAGGGTCACTTCATACGAGATGGCGGCCATATGACGCTGTTGAAAGGAAATCAGGCGCCGGGACGTGATTCGCACTTGCTTGCCTGACGGGGTTTCCCAAAGGATCTCCCGATCGAGGGTGCCCGACTTCATGTTCAGGCGCCGGTCATAATGGCGAAGATTGGCGCTGGCTAAGTCGAAGGGCTCATCATCCACGAACAGCCGGATGATCTTGCTATCGGTAACGTTCAGCATGGTCTGGCCCGTCCGGGCAAAACCATAGGCTTCTTCGCCGTAGACAATCGGCCAGGATTCATAGAATCCGTTCACGAACGTGCCGTTCTGTACGTAGGGACCTCCTTCTTCAGGGGCTCCGCGCATGCCCAGATACCCGTTACCTAAGGCAAAACCGGCTTCCAGTTGTGCGATAAATTCCGAGTGAAAGTTCTTTTCAACCAAGCTCCACGCGTCCGGCGTATAGTCCTGAGGCGGCGGCTTGAGACGTTCGTGATGAATCATCGTGGTTCTCTCATTGAATCCTTAGGGAAGAAGCTCAGCCAGATCATTGACCACCACGTGTGCGCCATGGGCTTTCAACTCTTCCGCGTTGCCCTTCCTGGCCACGCCGATGACGAGCCCGAATCCGCCATTGGCTCCCGCTCTAACACCAGAGATGGCGTCTTCGATTACAGCGGCACGCTCCGGCATCGCCCCAAGCATCTCTGCAGCCTTCAAAAAGGAATCGGGCGCCGGCTTACCGGCAAGACCTTGCTCGACCAGCACATCGCCATCGACACGCGCATCGAAAAGGTCGTCGACTTTTGCCGCCTGCAGGACTGCTTGGCAATTCTGACTCGAGGTCACCACCGCGGTTTTGATGCCGATCCGTCGCAGATACTTGAGGAAGGCCACCGTGCCCGCATAGGCTTCGACGCCGGCTGTTGCCAATAGTTCATTGACCAATTCGTTTTTCCGATTGCCGAGACCGCAGACCGTTTCAGCGCTGGAGGGGTCCTCCCGTGTGCCGTCAGGCAAGCTGATGCCGCGGGATTTGAGGAAATCGCGCACCCCCTCGTATCTCGGCTTCCCATCGACGTGAACTTTATAGTCGGTGACCAGGTCGAAGGAACGGAACCGCTGGGCGTTTCGCATCGCCGATTTCCGCAAAAATTCATCGAACATCTTTTTCCAACAGGCGGCGTGGATGCTCACCGTGTCGGTGACCACCCCGTCCATATCAAATAGAACGGCTTCATATTGGTCGCGGGTAATGGGATGCCGCATCGTTCACCTCGCGAAGCATGTATCGAAGAACGCCACCATGGAGTTCGCCTCAAACTTCAACGACGTCGCCCAGTATTGGATGGCAGGCTCGTAGGGAACGAGGCTTGCGCTCGAGCTTGGCTTCTCGTCGTTGTCCTGTCTTTTCGTTGCTATGAAACCTCCCGATGGATTATTGCCACAGAGCAGAATCACACAGCTGTCGGCCATGAGAGCCAACTCATGGCTTAAGTCGCTGAACCCACTACTTGTCATCCGATTTGGTCGTTTGTGTCGAAGGCGCTGCCAAGGTCGACTGGATCAGCTTCGCACGCTCCAGATCGACGTTGGTCTTCAACACCGTTCCGCCCAGGCCACGTATCTGGTAGAGTATCACGTCCATATCCCCCTCCTCGTCCAGAACGAAAATGGCCGACGTTCCTGGTTTCATTAGTTTCTCAACTTCTTTGATAAAGTCGTCGCCGATTCCAACTGAGGTGGAGACTGCAACCGTGCTAGCAACGCTGCCGACCACAGCGCCGATTAAAGCACCAGTGATTGGACCTCCAATTACCAGACCGGCCAGAAATCCCACGACGCTGGAACCGAGGATGTTGGTCGCGGCCGGGACCTTCTCGCGGTTGAGCGTGAACGATCCGTCCTCATGCCGGACGACCACTGCGATGTCTTGGAGTAGGAGATAGTGCTTGTCCCACCCCAGGCCGATGATTTCGTCCCGAACTTGATTGGCCCGTTCCATGTCGTCGTAACCAATCGCCCACAAGTTCCCAGATTTCGTCATTTTCGTTCCTCCACTTCATGAACTCCTAATTGATCCGATTTTCTCGACTCTCAAAGCTCCCCGTTCGAGGCGAGACTGTCTGTATTTAGAAATTGCGGAAGAAAGCCAATTGACGGGCGGCGCGTTCTTCTGATGCGCTTGATCCAAAGGCAATCGCTGTGCCGAGCGTCACGCGACATGGCGTTTCGTCATAAATAGTTGAACGAGAAGAAAAATTTAGGAACCAGGAGTTGATTCCGGTTGCGTGCTTCGAGTAGACGCTGAAGTTCGCTCCTTCCCGAGAAACGGTCGCACCCAAGGGAGAACTCCGGCCTTTTGTGGTGGGTTCCGGCATTTTGCTCAAACTCGGCTTTGAAATTGCAGCATATCGCACCACCGGCACAGGTAGTGAAAAAAATCCGTCCGCCCACATCAGCTCGCTTTAGCCAGGCGGTTTGTGTTTCTCGTCAAGTCCCATAACGATTCGAACTCGTGTCCCGACAACATTTCTTGCGTACACCGCCACCTCCAATTGCCGTCGGCGCGGCCGGGGACGTTCATCCGTGCCTCGGCCCCGAGATTGAGCAAATCTTGTACAGGAGCAATGGCAATCGCAGCAACCGACGACCAGGCGACGCGCAACAATTCCCACGCAACAGCCGAGCTTTGAAGTTGCGGCGATTTCAAATAGCGCCACAAGTTTTCTCGTTCGACTGCGGGGAGCCTTTCGTACCACTCACGGCTCGTGGGGTTGTCGTGCGTGCCGGTATAGACGACGGTGTTTGAAACGAAATTTTCGGGCATATAGGGATTCTCGGGTTGACCGTCGAAAGCGAATTGAAGCACGCGCGTACCGGGGATATCGAAATCATCGCGGAGCTTGGAAACGTCCGGCGTGATGATACCGAGATCCTCGGCGATAAACGGCAGTCCGCCCAGTTCCTTTCTCACCGCATTAAAAAAATCCGCGCCCGGACCCGGCACCCACTTTCCGGACTTGGCAGTCGTCGATTCGGCTGGTACGTGCCACGCGGCGCTAAAACCGCGAAAGTGATCCAGACGGATGACATCCACAAAAGCGAGAAGCGCGCGGAGGCGATCGATGCACCAGCGATAGCCGCTCTGCCGCAAGACTTCCCAGTTGTAGACGGGGTTTCCCCAGAGCTGTCCCTGCGAGCTGAAATAATCAGGCGGCACGCCGGCGACAAAAGTCGGACGGCGATGGTCGTCCAGCAGGAAGAGCTCGGGGTTCGCCCAGACATCGCTCGAGTCGGGAGAAACGAAAAAAGGGAGGTCGCCAATCAGGCGCACACCTCTTGCCTGACCGTATCGCATGAGGCGTCGGCCCTGGCGGAACAGTAGGAATTGAGCGAAGTAAACCTGCTGGATTTCGCTCGTCAGCTCACGCCTGGCGCGGTCCAAAGCTGCGGGCTCGCGGCACACCAGATCGGCCGGCCAATCCACGTACCAGGCCCCGTTATGCTTCTCTTTCAAGACTCGAAAGAGCGCGTAATCTTCGAGCCAATGCGCCTGCTCGTGACAGAATTGTTCAAATGCAACTCGCAGAGCCGGACGGTGGACAGTCTGGAAATTGACCCAGGCCCGCTCGAGCAATCGGCGCTTGAACGCGATCACTGCCGCATAATCCACCGCCGCCGGAGCAAATAAAGGCGGCGCGCATTCGCTTTCCTCCAGGAGTTCCTCTTCGATGAGCCAGTCGGGGCTGATCAGGAGTCCGTTGCCGGCGAACGACGATAACGACTGATAGGGAGAGTCGCCGTAGCCCGTCGGGCCTAGCGGCAGCGCCTGCCACCAGCTTTGTCCTGCTTCAGAAAGTTTATCGATCCACTTGACCGCA
>DATBLC010000342.1:0-8476 GCA_036555515.1 Binatia bacterium | reverse complement strand
ACGTGCAAAGCTGTCAGCTTGTTCGAGTGGCGCTTCGAGCCGAAGGAGTTGATGAAGATGGGAACGCGCTAGACACGGAACTTTTGCATGTTTTCGCGGCTTACAATGAGCCTATTGTTGTCGAACCTCCACCTTGGCTTAATGCAGCTCGAAACGAAGAAGGCAAGCTCGTGGTTGTCAATACGGAAGTAGCACAAGTACCTCACTATGAATCGGACAGTCTGCACTAGCTGATCTTTGCGCTCTGTTTTTTCGCCGCAAACAAGCCGGTTTGACGAGGTTCGCTTCTCAGAACTCGGCTTGGATTAGCGCTGTTTATCCCTCTAAGTCGATGCACGATTACACCAAGCATATCATCCGGTTGACGACGCGCGCCCAGCCGATTGCGTGACTTGACCTGTCAGACCGACTGGCGCACTTTCAAATCGGCAGCAGCAAGGAATATTCCTGCTCGGGATCGCCGCTCATGTTTTGGAAAGGCAGGACGGCAATCGAAGGCTTGTCAGGAAGTGGCGGATGAGAAGGCTTAGTGCTTACGCCATCGTGGATGACGTAAACGCGCACTGGTCGGTCGATATTCTTGAGCATCTGCTCGTCGATGTCTCAACGTATCGCCATGTCTTGCGACTGGAGATACTTCACTAGATCAGTTGCGCAGTTTCGCTTGGCGCCACTTCGTTTCATTCCGCCCCGATTAGATTAAAGAATGCCTAGCCCGACACCAGCAAGTTTAGATAATCTGGCAACAACACGATATTCATATCCAAACATGCGAACCATTCGATCTGTGATTTCTGGCAATTAACTTCAAAGTTTCACTATTGGTCAATTGAGCCGCCTGAGGATGGCTTCCGCACAAATAGGTAGTTCCGCATGCTGTCTCAAAGTGTAAGAGCGCCCATCGAAACGTCCACACGCCCTCTTGAACGCTTTGGCCGCCATGTCGTTGTTCCGGTATCGGTATTCGTAATTGGCGCCGTCATAATAGTACTAGCGTTCGTGCTGTTTACTTCCGTTCGGCAGAATTCTATCGCCCTCGATGCTTCCACTCGCTTGGCTAAAACCGCACTCGCCGTTAAGGAACGTGAAATCGGCCGGAACCTCAAGGACTACGCCGTCTGGGAAGCAGCGTATCAGAATCTCCACGTTAAACTGGATCTCGAATGGGCATCGACCGATGGCAACGTAGGAGCAAACATCCTTAACAGCCTTGGATACGAAATGGCCTTCGTGATCGCCCCCAACCGAGAGACCGTCTATGCGGTAATTGAGGGTGAGCCATCGAATGAGGATGCAACTGATCTTTTCGGCCCAGCCCTAAAGCCAATGTTGGAAGAAGCAACAACGAACCCCGAGCCCGTGGTGGGACTGTTGCGCTCGGGCACTCAGGTTGCGATGGTGGCTGCAACGGCCATACTTCCTCCACCGGGGTTGGCAGAACCGCCAGCTCCGAATGAACGATCCATATTGATATTTGCCAAAAAACTCAACTCGACCTTCCTTAACCGAATAAGCACCGAGTATCTTCTGTCCGGGTTGACTTTGCTGGCGCCGTCCGAGCCCTACCGTGGTGCAGCGTTGCAGCTGACGACGAAGGATGGTGAAGAGCTTGGCCGCATCAACTGGAAGCCCGACCGACCGGGTACCGAACTACTTCGCTTTCTCCTGCCACCGATTTTCATTGCGCTCATCAGTTTGGCTACATTTGCTTGGTTGGTTCTTCGGAACGCTCGACGATCCGCCTTGTCGATTGAAACCTCTGCCCGCACGATTCAGGCTTACGCCCAGACGCTGGAAAGCAGCCAAGCGAGGTTTCGCGACGTAGCTGAAGCCTCTTCAGATTGGATTTGGGAAACGGATCCTGAACTGCGCATGACATACTTGTCTGACAGGTTCAGCGCTGTCACCGGCGTTGCCGCAGCAACCATTCTTGGTCGAACACTGAACCAATTTTTCTTTGCTGATACAGAATCAGATAACTGGGCCCATGTTCTTGCCGCCACTCAAGGCCAGAGTACCTTCCGCGATCTTCGCTGCTGTTATCGCGATGCCGCTGGCAGCCGGCGAATCTGCCGCCTAGCTGGTCGGCCGATTGTCAACCAGCTAGGAAATTTTGAAGGCTACCGGGGAACAGCAACTGACATAACTCGCGAGGTCGAGGCGCACGCTTTGGCCAATCATTTGGCACTTCACGACCCCCTCACTGGCCTACCAAATCGTGTACTGTTCAGAGAGCGTATTAATGCCGCGCTTGCAGGTGTCGACAAAGGTGGCTCGAAGATTGCGATTTTGTGTCTAGACCTTGATTACTTCAAGGAGGTCAATGATACGCTGGGTCATGGTGTAGGTGACGTGCTCCTGCAACAGGTGGGCCAAAGACTGCGCGCTTGCGTACGGGTCGCCGATACTGTCGCCAGACTGGGAGGCGATGAATTCGCCATTCTCCAGGTTCAGTTGGGCGTGCCAGAAGATGCAGATGCCCTCTGCTGCCACATCATCGAGGCATTAGCTACGCCGTTCCGGCTCGGGGAGCATGAGCTTTACGTTAATGCCAGCATTGGAGTTTCGCTGGCACCGCATGACGGCACTGACCACGAGCGCCTGCTGCGCAATGCTGATATCGCCTTGTATCGGGCCAAACACGCCGGTCGGGGAACCTATCGAATGTTTGAAGCAAGGATGGACGTCGAGCTTCAGACACGAAAGACTCTCGAACAGGATCTACGCCAGGCCGTCAACCGGGGCGAACTCGAAATTCATTATCAGCCGATCGTAAAAGTCGTGGGCCAGAAACTCAGCGGAGTTGAGGCCCTGCTGCGCTGGCGGCATCCGCAACGCGGAATAATCCTGCCGGAAACCTTCATACCCGTCGCTGAGGCGACCGGTCTTGTGATCTCCATAGGCGAGTGGGCGCTTCGAACCGCCTGCGAGCAGGTAAAAAGTTGGCCGGATTTGCATGTCGCAATCAACTTGTCGCCGGTTCAGTTCAAGCACCGCGAAATGGTGGAAGGCATCAGACAAATTCTCCTTGACACACAACTTGAACCCCACCGTCTGGAACTTGAGATAACCGAGAGCGTCCTTCTTTATGATACCAAGTTAGCGTTGGAGATACTTAATGCGCTTAAGAAAATAGGCGTCAGCATTGCCATGGACGATTTCGGCACGGGTTATTCCTCTCTAGCGTATTTGAACGGTTTTCCGTTCGACAAAATAAAAATCGATAAATCATTCATCACCGAGCTCACTCGAACTGGGAAAGCAAACGCAATCGTTAAGTCTGTCATATCCCTCGGGAAGAGCCTCAACATGATTACGACGGCCGAGGGAGTGGAAACAGCGGAACAGCTCAGGTTCTTGACTGCCGAAGGTTGCAAGCAAGTTCAGGGATTTTATTTCGGGAAGCCTGTGACTGCCCCTGAGTTTGAGACGGTTCGCGCCACTTGGCATGACTCCTTACTTTCGGTTCCTGCTGCATGAGTGGGCAACCTGCGAAACTGGCGGCGCCCCTCGATTTCGAATCGATTTTTGGTGGACCGCTGCAAGAGAGCACTCGCCGGACCGATGCGCAAATAGCCTCGCGCCTAAAAATCGCGAACACGAAGCTTGTGCACTATCCAAATGTCGATGCTGTGGTCGAAAGACTTCGCCCGTCGAGTCCTATTTTTTGTTTCGATCCAGCTGAACTCCGGAAAAACGCATTGCGATTTCAATCTTTTCCCGGGCGTGTCCTATATGCGGTGAAGTGCAATCCTCACCCCTTCATACTGGAAACCTTATACAACGTAGGGATTCGCGACTTCGATGTAGCCTCCATAAAGGAAGTTGAACTCATCGAGTCCTTGTTCGGCAAGTCGGCTGGGATGTTTTTCAACAATCCGGCAAAAACCAGATCCGCCATTCGCGATGCGAGCAGCAAATTCGGTATCCGCTTCTACACCATCGATCATGCTAGTGAACTGAAAAAGCTTTTGGACGAAGCAAAACGCGATAGCGATCTAGTCGTCGCAGTGCGATTGTCCAACAGCTCGCCCGATGCCCGGTATGCCCTCTCCAAGAAATTCGGCGCTCATCCTGAGGAGGCGATTGAGCTTCTGAGAGCTGTGCAGCGTGCCGGAATACGGACCGGCTTATCTTTTCATGTCGGGTCTCAATGTCTTGCACCGGACGCCTTTACCGAGGCGCTTCAAACGTGCCGGCAAGTAATAAGGAGAGCTTCCGTGCCCATTAGTGTGCTGAACGTAGGCGGAGGTTTTCCGGCCCCATATCCTGGAGATGACCCGGTTATCTTGGATCACTATTTTGCTTCCACAATTTTCGGTTACCAAGCCCTTCAGTTACCACCTGGTTGCTTGCTTTTCTGCGAACCGGGAAGAGCCCTTGTGGCGACTGCTGCCAGCGTTGTCACGCAAGTCCTACTTCGAAAGGACCGGGCCGTTTATTTAAATGATGGTGTCTTTGGAAGCTTGCAAGAGCTTCGTCATCCAAAAGAAAAGCGGCCCGTAAGGCTTATTCGGCCAGGGCGAGGTGCAGCTACGCGTCTTGGCGCGTTTAGAGCTTACGGCCCAACCTGTGACTCCGACGATGTTTTGGGTGCCCCTATTGTTTTGCCCGAGGACGTGGCCGAGGGGGACTGGATTGAAATCGGCATGATGGGTGCATACAGCCTCGCCATGCAGACGCAATTTAATGGACTGTCGGTCGACCAAATCGTCGCAGTCGATAATTTGACGCAGATCAATTCTTGAGGAGACCCCAATGCCGGCCAGTAGCACTTCAACCACTATGCTGGTTGGTTCATTGAAGAAAATTGCCGCGCGCCTGCAGTACTCCACCAAACTACGGTTGACCAGTGTCGAGATCGAGCGGCTTCAACGCAGTATCGATACCCTGTTAAATGCGCAGACGGCGCTGATGGAACTCCTCATTGATTGCGAGGAGGGTGTTGAAAATTGTCAAGCGTGGGAAGTTGCTCGGGATACTTATTTGCTGACCGACTTCGGGGGCGGCGTCTTTGCTTACACACTGAAAACCGAAAAAAACCGGAAGACTGCCACCCACAGGTTATGTGCAAATTGCTTCAATGAACAGCGGAAAACAGTTCTCAAATCGGATGGCCGCTCACTGTTTCGCCAAGAAATATATAAATGCACCTCTTGTGGCACTGTCTTTCACATGGGCTTGCCGCATAGCCCACGGCCGCCTTCGCGTGCCTCTTGCGGATAGTTCTGTGTCCTTCCGGCGCGTAAATGGCTAGCCTTACCAACAGGAAAATGGTTGCCACCCTCACCGGCGCAATCGGAATTTGCCTTTGGGCGACCGAGACGGTGCTCGTAACTTTTACGACCGGACTTCCGACGCTTCAGATTGTGGCGTTGGCGTTTGCCGTCGCATCCCTTCTTTCCCCGCTCGCATGGAAGCTTACGGGAGGAAGCCCCTTGGACGCCTTCCGCCAACCCCTGTCTGTCTGGCTTGTGACCGTTCCCTGCCTTGTGCTCTACCATGCCTGCATCTATTACGCCGTACACAGGGTACCGGCGACGCCTGCCGCGCTACTACACGGGGCGACGCCATTGTTTATTGTTTTGGGATCAGCGCTACTTCCCGGCGAGCGATTAAGATGGTGGCATTTGGCGGGCGCTGGATTAGGTGCCACGGGAATGTTCTGGCTTGTTGACAGTGGCGGCAGATCGGATTTGCAGCTAAACAGCGACGTCGTTTTCTACTTGGCATGTATTGGCTTAGCAGCCGGCTTGTGGGGAGTGTATTCCTTGGTTTCAAGGCAATTTGGGGATGTGCCTTCCGGCGCGATGGGAACTTTTTATGCCGTGGCCGCTATTGCGGCGGGAATAGGGCACTTGATGCTCGAAACATGGGTTACGCCGAGTCCAAATCAGATCATGGCCATTGTGGCTCTGGGACTCTTGCCGATGGGACTTGCGCTTTACTTTTGGGACCATGGAGTAAAATGCGGTGATATCCAGGCGCTGGGTGCCACTTCCTATGTAGAGCCCTTGATCGGGGCCTTTCTAGTGGTGGCACTCGGCCAAGGTGAGCTCCACTGGACGATGTTGTTGTCAGGGGCGCTCATCATCGCTGGTTCGATACTAGCGGCGGGAAGCTTATGGAACTCCTCGGTCGACTCCCGCTTGGCTCTGGAGGCGAAAGAACAGGTAGTGTAGCCGATCACAGAGTAATCGGTTGATGAAGGCTCTTATGACGACTTCTGGGAGCCAGTTGAATGTGAAAGTGGGGTGTGCGCGCCAAACCCTGACGTTGCTTGAAGGCGCAGCAGATGGGTGGAATGGCTCCGATTGCCACCCGGTGGAACTTCTAGCGCGACACACTGAACCGCCATTCCATGACGCGAACGGCGAGAGACAGGGGATAACTCATCGCAAAATAGATTGCGGCAACGAGCAGGAAGACGGCCATCGGCTGATAATCGGCAAAGGCGATACTCTTGGCATCGTTCATCAGTTCATTCACGCCAATAAGCGAGCAAAGGGCAGTGTCCTTGAGCAGTCCGATTGCATAGTTCGCGACCGGGGGAAGAACGATGCGAATGGCCTGGGGAAGAATAATATAGGCCATCGCCTGTGTTGGGTTCATACCCAAAGTCAGAGCCGCCTCGCGCTGCCCGCGATGCAGGGCTTCGATTCCGGAACGGAATACCTCTGCAAGAATGGCGCCCCCATGCAAGGCCAAGCCGATCACTGCGCCTGTGAAATCATTGAACCATTGCCAATTAAGTCCGGGGAAGAGCTGTGGCGGAACGAAGTAGACGATGTAAAGCACCACCACAATGGGCAGGCCGCGGGCAATCTCGATGTAAACAATGGCGAGGGCGCGCAATGCACGGTTCTTGGATGTGCGGCAGATGGCAAAGAACAATCCCAGGGCGACCGCAAGCAGAAACGATACCAAGGCAATTTTGAGCGTGGTCAAGGAAAAGTAGAGAAGCTCGGGCAGCCAGCGATGGATGTTTTCAGCGTAGATTTCGGGGAGCTGGAGCACCAATCATGAAGGTGTCCAGCGCCTCGAGCAGCGATTTCGGTATCTCAAGTCGGGGACTGGGTTGCGGTCCAGGAGCTAGAACCGTGATGTCATTCAGATCGAACTCTTTAACAAGTTTCGAGTCCTCTGCAAAAAAATCTTCTCCTCCAACGTAGTCGTGACCAGGATGGCTCAAAACGGTAAATTTTGGGGTCGGAAGCTGTGGCCTTGGGTTGCAAAAAAAGGGCTTGCGGTGTCGCTGTTACTTGCAATTCGCCGCGCTGACCAGCAACAATGAAGCTCCAATCGGAGTATGGCGACGTGAGCGCTAGAGATATTGTGTTTTTTGTAGCTCTGATGGCTACGGCTATAGCTTTGGGAGGCGCTCTTGCTCACGCATTTGAGCTTCCCAACAAGATCAACATGCCCGGTAATGAATACTTTATCGTCCAAAAGGCCTATCGAGGCTGGAACCAGCTGGCCTATGTTTTGCTCGTTGAGCTGCTTTCTATAATTTTGTTGATCGGGCTGTATAGACATGAGCCATTCGTCAGGTGGTTCGCAATTCTGGCTCTCGTTTGCCTGGTCTGTGCGCAAGTGCTGTTTTGGGTCTACACATATCCCGCTAATGTTGCGACACAGAATTGGACGGTGATGCCTGAGAATTGGGCATTGCTGCGTAGTCAGTGGGAGTATTCCCACCTGGGCGGGGCCTTGTTTCAGTTAGGAGCCATGGCAGCTCTCATAGCGGCGGCGCTCGGCCGACCAGCCAGGCCAAAAAGTTGATTTGCCAAATCGGCCAGCGGGTGATTCGATTCGAACTTAGCGGGAGGGACCAGAGGCACCGCAAGAGCCCGAATGGCAAGCCTTCGAAGCTCGTGAAAGAGCGGCGATCACCCCAGCCGCTCTTTCATTTGGGACATTGGTCGATCCGATGCCGTCCCGCGCCTAATCCCATCCCATTTGAGAGATCGGTAAAAACGACCACATGGGCAAATGCGTCTGCCGCTGCCAAATCACTTAGCAGATTGTAGGCTTCGGTTCTGTTGGAACAAACCCAAAGCTCCGTCCCACTATGGCGGGCCGCAGATATTGCATCATCCAGCGAGCCTTTCCGAAGCCGCGTATCCCATTCGCGGATGTACGAGCGGCGTTGCAACGGCATCAACTCCTCAATCACGTCTGCCTCACCACTTCCACAGAGTTCGACCCACTCCTCAGTGGTCATGTCTCTCAACGGGCCAAGAAAATATACTCGGTCACGAATGGAAAAAATACGGGAAAACCTCTCCTTTCACCAAGATTCAGCCTGAAGGAATTACTATCAAGATGCGTAACATCATCGTAAAAAAGGGTGCGAAACTTTAGGTGGGGCGATAATGGTAAGGACTCGCCCCGCCCCCAGTACTTCCGTTACGGATAAGCGCTTGCCTTGATATCGGCCTCATTGTCCGCAAACCTTCTCATGCCCTGATTTCAG
>DATBLC010000341.1:0-6877 GCA_036555515.1 Binatia bacterium | reverse complement strand
ACTAATGAGTTCGTTATTTAGAGACTATGTCGCGAGTGTGCGACCGAGAGGCGAGCCCTTCCGATCGCGGTCAATGGTTCTCTGCCTTGCCGGCCACCACCCCGTCCTCTCCATAGGTGGAAATGCCCGCCGGCAGGGCCTAAAAACAACCTTTGCGCTCCTGTGCCCGCGCTCTCCAGGTCTCACCCCTCGGTCGCTGTTTGGTTACTCAATTGTGGACTCCTTAATAAGTCGTTCAAGCGGTTCAAATCGTTCGAACGTCGAAACTGGCGTGCCTTCTTGGTGATACTGTGGCGTCATATGATTTCGCTAATGAAGGATCATAACGGCAGATAATTTGCGCAACTAGATATGTTTTTTGTGCCTGCGCTCTTTGCGTCCTTGCGGTTAAATCTTCTTACGTTACTAACGTGCCTATTGCCTCTATGAAATTCAGCCTGCACAGCGTCCACGGCGGCGTCAAGAACATCGATGAGATTCACAAACGCGCCCGGCGCGCAGAAGAACTCGGCTATGATGGCATCTTTCTTGGCGAAAGCCATCTGAGTTCCATCGACTCGTTCCAGACCCTCGCCAGTTGCGCGATGATCACCAAACGCGTGCTGCTCGGCATCGCCGTTACCAATATAGTCTTTCGCCACCCGACAGTCATTGCCGGCGCCGCTGCATCGCTGAATGAGATTTCTAAAGGTCGAGCCATCATGGGGCTCGGAACCGGTGACGGCCCCGTATACTCGCAGGGGCTGAAGGCCACGCGGTTGACGGAATTCGAAGAAGGCGTGCGGCTTATTCGCCGACTCGTGCAAGGCCATCCGGTGTCAGTTCCAACCGGACGAGTCGGCATCGGTTTCACGATCACCAAACCCGCGCCGATATATGTTTCCGCAGAGGGACCCAAAGGATTGCAGCTATCCGGACGCTCCGCGGACGGCGTCATCCTGGGGACGGGCTTCGACCTGCGCGTTTACGGTTGGGCCAAGGAAAAAATGCGCGCGGGCGCCGCCGAAGCCGGCCGCAACCAAAGCGCCATTGCCATCATTGCCGCCGGCATGCTCTGCGTACGCGACGACGGCGACGAGGCGCGCAGGATCGTCCGCAATCGTATCGCCAACCGCGCCCATCACAATTTTCGCTTCACGTTGGAAACTGTGCCGCCGAAGGAGCTCGAATGCGTCAAGAAATTTATGGACGCTTTCGACGTCATGAAGCCGATGGAAGACCGCGTCGATCCTGAATTGGTCAATCCCTATCTCATCAGTCGCTTTTCCATCGCCGGTAATCCTGGTGAATGCATCGCACGCATCGAGGAGCTGCAAGCCGCCGGAATCGAGCATCTTATGCTCACGCCGGCGCGGAAAGTTTACGGTGAGACGGTCGAAATGTTTGCGACCAAGGTGATGCCCCACTTTCGGAGTTAAAACCCGCCTTTATCTCAACTCTCCCGCCGTGCTCGCTAAGCTAATAACTCTCAGAGCTTCTCATCCTCTGGCACTGTATCCGTCACCAGGTCGCGAATCAGCCGGCGTTTCGGTAGTGGCTCGACGGTGATCACGTCGGGCGTGAGCTTGGCGATGCAGGTATATTCGACTGCGCCGTTGACCAGCGCCATGCAGGTCTTGCAGGCGTTGGCGTTGATGCAGCTGTAGCGAATCGCGAGGCTGCTATCGACGTGGCCGCGTATCCAGCGCAGCGCATCCAATACCGACATGCCGTCCTCGTAGGGCACCTCGAAGTCATCGTAATGCCCCTGATCACGGCGTGCGCCGCGCCAGACACGGAGCGACATTTTCTTTGCCGCGCCTTCAATCATCGAGGTTTTTCTCTCGACGCAATCGCACCGGCTGGACCCAACGTGACGAGAGATTGCGTCCGGTTAGCTCCAACACCTGGTTTTTCAAAAATGCCTCGTCGCTTTCCGGAAAATCTTCGCGCTGGTGTGCGCCGCGGCTCTCGGCGCGTGCCAGCGCCGATGAAACAACGGCCTCGGCCGTGGCCAACATCGCGCGTAACTCGAACCAGTCTTGAAGATCCAGATTGAACGCCTTCTCCGCGCCGACGGCGGCATTCACGAGCTCGTGATCGCGCATCTGTCTAATACGCCCAAGCGCCGCGGCGAGCTCATCGCCGGTGCGAAACGGCCCCGCCTGCTCCCACATGAGATTCTGCAGTTCGATCTGCAATGCCGCGGGACTCACGACGCCTCGCCTGGGGCGTTCAACGAGCGCAGAAATTCGGTTTTGCGATTCGCGGATCCATTCGACATCCCAAGACGCGCCGGCGGTGCGCGAAAATTCCGCCGCCGCCGACCCGGCGCGGTGTCCGAAGACAAAGGCCTCGGTAATGGCATTGCCGGACAAGCGATTGGCGCCATTGGCACCGCCCACCGCTTCTCCGGCGGCGAAAAGCCCCTGGAGCCGCGTCGCCATGTTCGCGTCCACGCGAATGCCGCCCATGTGATAGTGCGCCATGGGGCCGACTTCGACGGGCGCGTTGGCGAGATCGATACCGTTATTGTGCAAGCGATCGATCACCGGGCCGAAAGCGGCGCGCAGACTCGCTTCAGGAATATGGCGAAAGTCGAGATAGGCGCCGCCGTGCGGCGTGCCGCGTCCGGCTTCGACTTCTTTCAAGATTGCGTAGGCCGCAATATCGCGGGTGACGTTGTACTTGCCGAAATCGCTGCTGCCGTAACGGTCGATGAATTCCTGGAATTCTCCGTTAAGCAACTTGCCGCCAAGTTTGTAACGAAAGGGGTCCCACATGATCGGGTCCATGCCAACTAAACGTGGAGCCAGGTGGCCGATGGGAAAAAACTGCACGAATTCCATATCGACCAACTCCGCGCCAGCCCAGAGCGCGAGCGCATAGGCTTCGCCGCCCATATTTGCCGACGCGCTGTTACGCGCATAAAGCTTGGTCAAGCCCCCGGCGGCAAGAATTACGGCATTGGCCTTCACGGTGACGAGCTCGCCCGTGGCGATATCTAAACCGATAGCCCCCACGGCGCGCCCGTCCTTCGCCGTGACGTCGACAACCGCGACGTTACTGATTCGATGGATTTGCGCGATCTCGCTTACCTTTCGCCTGAGCGTAGCCGCGACGGCGGGGCCGGTGTTGAGAAAGTCGACGTAGCAGCAGCGCTTCACGCTATGCCCCGGCGCATGCTCTTGCTTGATATGGCCGTCTTCACGAGCCCAGCGCGTACCCCATCGCTCCATCTCGAGAACGCGCGCGGGACCGTCCTCGCATAGAAGCGCCGCCAGCTCCTCGTTGCATAAGCCGCGCCCGGCTTTCAGCGTATCGTCGAGGTGCGACGCCACGCGATCCGGCTCTTGTTGGCCCAGCGCCGCGGCGACGGTCATCTGCGCCATAATGGTCGCGCCGCCGCGTCCCACCTGGCCCTTATCGAACAGCAAGACGGAGGCGCCGTTTCGCGCCGCGGCAATGGCCGCGTACATGCCCGCGCCGCCGGCGCCGACGACCAAAACGTCAGTGGCTAAATGCGGCATGGACGATCACGGTTCGAGTTAGGGAATTGTTCCGACTGCAGCAGATGACGCATACTGTATTCGTGCTCGTGTTCGTGGTTCGTGATCGTTGACCATGTTCGTGCGATCGATCACGATTCAACTCTCGCCATCACCCAATTGGCTCTCCTGAAGTTCCCCTAACGCCTTCTTCGCCGCTTCTTGCTCCGATTGCTTTTTGCTGGGGCCTTCGCCCCGGCCAAGCATTTTGCCGCCCACAAATATTTCGGTCACGAAGCGTTTCGCGTGGTCGGGGCCCTTTTCGGCGACGATCCGATAAACCGGCGGCTCGCGAAACAGCATCTGGCTGATTTCTTGAAGCCGCGTTTTGAAATCCCGCTGGCCCAGTTTTTTTTCGCCGAGATCCGCGGCGAAATAACGCTCCACGACAGCAAGCGCCGCGCCATAGCCGCCGTCGCGAAATACCGCGCCGATTAACGCTTCGAAAGCGCCGGCGAGGATGGACGCTTTGGTCCGCCCGCCGCTGCGCTCTTCGCCCTTGCCGAGGCGCAGCACAGCGCCGAGATTGACTTGCGCCGCCTTTTCCGCGAGCACATCGGAGTTCACCAGGCCCGCGCGCATGCGCGACAGATCGCCCTCGCTTCTTTCAGGATAATGGCGGATCAATAGCTCGCTGACGGCCAGGTCCAAGACCGCATCGCCGAGGAATTCCAGCACCTCGTTGTGCCCGTCGGTTTGACTGCTCTCATAGGAGACATGGGTTAGGCAACGCAACAGCAGTGTGGGATCGGCAAAGCTGTAACCCAGTTCGCCTTGCAGTTGCGTCAGTGAGAATTCTTGTTTCACGCGGTTCGTGTCCCATTCAAGGTTCAAAGTTCGATGTTAGGGATCGCGCTCATGCGGTTCATCAAAACTTCCGAATACCTTGAACCTTGAACTTTGAACCGATAAGTCCATTGACCGCGATGGGAAGTGCTTGCGAGCGATGCCGATCATGTCGACTGTCAACATCCGACTAGATCACCCAGAAGCCAGCCGTCTTGCACTCGCTCAAGTTTCACGTTCACTTCCCGATTGGTGAATTTCGCGTCATGGGCGAGCATCACCGGCAGATAATTTCGGCTAAATCCTCGGCAGTGGCCTGTCGCCTTGTCAGTCTTCTCTTCCAACAGAACGGAAACGACTTGGCCTATAAACCCAGCGCAAAACTGCCGTTTTTTTTGTGCGCCCAGCTCGCGCATTCTGCGCGCTCGGCTTTTTTTGACATCGGCGGGAACATGCCCGGGCAACGATGCCGCGGCCGTTCCGCGCCGTTGTGAATAAGGAAAAACGTGAAAATAAGTCAGCGGCAGAGACGCGAAATATTCCAGCGAACTGTCGAACTGCGCATCGCTTTCGGCGGGAAAACCGACGATGATGTCGCTGCCAATGGCGGCAACCGGCAATCTCTCGCGCACCTTGGCCAACAGGTCGCGGTAATAAGCCGTGTCATAATTGCGGCGCATCCGTTTGAGAATTCGATCATCGCCCGCCTGGGCGCAGACATGGAAATGGGGGCAGATGACTTCGGAACCGGCAACCAAATCCAGTAGACGATCCGGTACTTCACGGGGATCAAGCGAGCTCAATCTCAGCCGCGGCATCAAGCCGCTCGCGGCGATCATTTCCAGGAGGCTGGTCAAATTCGTTTTCGGATTTAAGTCCTGGCCGTAACTCCCCAGGTGAATACCCGTGACGACGATTTCCCGATAGCCCGTGCCCGCCAGTGCGCGCACCTGTTCGAGAACTGCGGGCGGCGGGACGCTGCGGCTTAGGCCCCGCGCCATGGGAATAATGCAATAGCTGCAAGAATAATTGCAGCCTTCCTGAATTTTCAGAAACGCTCTGGTATGTCCCGGTAGCGTCCGCGCACCAAGCACCGGCACGCCGCGCTCGCGCCTGACCTCGCTCACGGCAATCACCGGCTCGGGCGGCCGCGCGGGCATGTCGACAAAACGCAACAGCTCATCGAACCGATTGAGGCCGACGACGTAATCCACTCCCGGCACGCGCGCGACTTCGGCGGGGCTTACCTGGGCATAACAGCCGGTGACGATGACCCGCGCCTTCGGATTCGCGCGTTTCGCCCGCCGCACCAACTGTCGCGCCTCCCAATCGGCGCGGTCCGTCACGGTACAGGTGTTGACGACGTAGCAGTCGGCCGCTTCCTCAAACGGCACGAACGAGTGTGTGCCCTCCAGACGGTTTTGAATCACCGCGGAGTCATACTGGTTGATCTTGCAACCGAGTGTGGTGATGGCAATGCGCATAGAGTTCGCAGTAGGCAAGAAGCGCTAGAAGGGGCGTAGCATGCTACGCTCCTACCTTTAATTATTCCCTATTGCCTGGCGGTCTTTCTGTTTGATCGCGGATTGAATCCATCCTCCGCCCAGCACTTCTTCGCCGCGATAAAATACCGCCGCCTGTCCCGGCGCCACTGCGGGAAAGGCCGCTTTGAAGCGGACTTCAACGCTTTCCTTCGGCGTGCGGCGGATGACACAGGGAATCGCTGGCGCGCGATAACGGATCTGCACTTCGGCCTCGAATTCGGCGGCGCACGGAGGCTCGAGCCAATTTACCGACTGGGCAGTTAACCCTGCGCAGCTTAGTTCGTGCCTCTTGCCCACGACGACGCGCCTGGACGCGTCTTCGATGTCGATGACGTAAAGCGGCGCGGCCGCCGAAACTCCCAATCCTCTGCGCTGGCCAATGGTCACGCCGTGAATGCCGCCGTGCCGTCCGAGCACCCTTCCCGACCGATCGATGATATCGCCGCCGCGCAGTTCGTTGTCGGCCGCATAGGTCGCCACCAATGCCTTGTAATCGCCGAAACAGATATCCTGGCTTTCTGGGCGCTCCGCCGCCGGCAAGTTCAATCGCCCGGCGAACGCGCGCACCTCACTCTTATGCATCTCCCCCAACGGGAACAGCGTATGTGCCAATTGCTTCTGGGACAGGGCAAACAGAAAATAAGACTGGTCCTTGCCGCGGTCAGCGCCGCGCAGCAGCGAACATCGGCCGCTATCACCGCGCCGCGCGACGCGCGCATAGTGGCCCGTGGCGACATAATCCGCCCCCTCCTCTTCGACCCACTTGAGCAACGTGCTGAATTTAAAATCTCGGTTGCACGCAACGCATGGGTTTGGCGTGCGCCCATGCAGATAGTCCTCGGCAAAAGGCCTTATCACCGAATCAACAAATTGCCTTCGCAAATCGATCAGCCGGTGCGGTATGCCCAACCGCGCCGCGATCTCTTGCGCGCCACGATGGTCCGAGCAGACACGCGGCCCGGCATTGCCTTCCCACATGCGCAATGAAACTCCCTGCACGTCGTAGCCCTGCTCGACCAG
>DATBLC010000340.1:0-37063 GCA_036555515.1 Binatia bacterium | reverse complement strand
GCACGCGCCATTGCCGGCGGAACATCCTTACTGATCATGATGCGCCAACGCTTGTTGATGCCCAAGGTCGTCGTAAGTCTCGCCGATATTCCGCGATTCGATCGCATTGCCTACAGCGCGAAGAACGGCCTCACCATCGGCGCCGGCGCGCGCCACCGCGACATCGAGCTTTCGCCAGTCATCAAGCAGCATTATCCCCTGCTGCACGAAACCTTTCATAAGGTTGCTCAGCCGAGAATCCGCAACATGGGCACTATCGGCGGCAATCTCGCCGCCGGCGATCCGTTGACTGATCCCGGCGCGAGTCTGATCGCCCTCGATGCCGAAGTAGTGTTGGCGAGCCGAACCGGGCAACGAGTTCTGAGGCTTGACGAATTCTTCGTCGACTATTACCAAACGGCGCTCAATCCCGGCGAACTGCTATCCGAGATTCGCGTGCCGCCGCCCAGCCGCCCGCTTTGGGCGCACATCAAATTCACACCGCGCAGCATTGAAGATTTCGCCACCGTCGGCGTGGCCTTGACGATGCGCATGAAGAACGGCATGTGCGAGGATGTCCGGCTCGGCCTCAATTCCGTCGCATCGACCATCGTTCACGCGGTCAAGGCAGAAAATGTTCTGCGCGGCCGGGAAATCACCGAGGCCAGGCTCGAGGAAATGGGTGAGGTGGCGGCCACGGAAGTCGATCCCACGGACGATAACCGCGGCTCGCCCGACTACAAGCGCGAAATGGTCAAAGTGCTGGTGCCGCGCGCGGCCAAGGAAGCGTTAACGCGCTAGTGTAGCGGAACCAAAGTGCGCAAATTAAATGAGCTCCCTTCTCGACGTCATACCCGCGCAAGCGGTTATCCAGAACTATTTTAATTACCTGGATTCCGGGTCGCGCTAGCTATCGCCAGCTTGCCCGGAATGACGGCGAATATATTAAACGGACTTTAATTCCGGGAAACTAAAGTGGACAAGATTTGTCAGTCCGGATTTTGAAAGAGGATGTGAATAGGAAATAAGACCTGTTAAGCAGCCTCGCGACCATTAAATTAGGGAGCGTGACATGAAAAATTTCAGCGAGTTGATGCGCGGAAACGATTTGGTCGTCGCCCCGGTAGCGCTCAATCCGATCATGGCGCGACTCGCCGAGGAGGCGGGGTTCCAGGCGGTTTATCTCAGCGGCGGTTCGCTTGGTTGGCTGAAATGCGTCACCGAGGCCAATCTGACCTTGCCCGAACTCGCCGCCATGGCGCTCGACATGCGCGCCGTGTGCCAACTCCCAATTGTTTTGGACGCAGGCGGTGGCTGGGGCGATCCTGTGCACGTGCACCGCACCATCGCCCTCGCCGAAGCCGCGGGCTTCGCCGCCATCGAAATCGAAGACCAGCTGCTGCCGCGCCGCGTCGAGCATCACGTCGGCGTCGACCATCTGGTTCCGACCAAGCTGATGCTTAAGAAAATCGCCGAGGCGCTGGCGGCCCGCGCCAACCCCGATTTCGTGATCATCGCCCGCACCAACGCCAGGCGGGTCCACGGCCTCGACGAGGCCCTGCGCCGGGCGGAAGCCTTTCATCGGGCCGGCGCCGACATGCTGTTCGTCCACACCCGCGATGCCGAAGAAATGCGCGTGGTCGGCGAGCGCCTGCCACCGCCGCTCATGACCTTCGCACCGCCGGACGGATTCTCTACCTTTTCCTACTCGGCGCGCGATCTCGCCGGTCTGGGCTACCGCCTTGCCGCCTCCTCCGGCACGGCGTTCGCGGCTATGGTCAAAGCTGTGCGCCAATCCTATGAGTGTTTGGCGCAGGGAAAGATGGATCCTTTCCTGGGCCCGGGCGGAGCGGACAAGGAGATGAAGGCCGCGCAGGCGACCTGCGGTCTCGAGCATCTGTTGCAAATCGAACGGCGAACCATGAAGGATTATTAAGCGAGCGACAGACTGGAAGGAGGATACTCTAATGAAGGTGCTCAAACCCGACGAGATCCCCGCGGAATCAGCGAATAGTCCTTTGTTCACGGGTGGTCCCGTGACACGACAAACGCTGCTAACACCTGAGATGAGCAACGACTTTAATCTTGCCATCGTCAACTTCAGTGTCGGTGCCCGGAACAAAATGCACACGCATAGCGGCGATCAGGTGCTCTTTGTCACTGCTGGCACGGGTATCATCGCCACGAACTCGCACCAGGAGGTCATCACCATCGGAGATATCGTGCATATCCCAGCGGAAGAGCACCATTGGCATGGAGCCACGCGCGATTCCTCATTCTCGCACATCGCCTTGACCGCGAAAGGAAGCACGACCACGCAAGTAGAAGAGTAAGTCACCAGGCGCCAAGATTCGCTAGCGCGCTAACGCGCGCTGTTCAAGGTTCAAGGTTAAGAGAGAAAGAAACTGAGGGCGAGGTCCTTACGGTTCTTCTCATAGCCTCTGAACTTCGAGATCTGGATTCTCAGTCCGTCACGTTGAACTTTGAACATTGAACCTTGAACTGTTATTTAAGAACCGTATGAAACAGACCATTCGCGTCAGCATTAACGGCCGGCTGTACGAAGAAGACGTCGAGCCGCGCCAATTACTCATTCATTTTTTGCGCGAAACTATTGGCCTTACGGGCGCCCATGTCGGCTGCGTCATCGGCGAATGCGGCGCGTGCTCGATTTTGCTCGATGGCAAGGTAGTAAAATCCTGCTTGCATCTCGCGGTGCAGGCCGATGACCGGGAGATCACCACCGTCGAAGGATTGGCCAAGAACGGCGAGCTTAACCCCGTGCAAGAAGCGTTTGTCAAAAATTACGCTTTTCAATGCGGCTACTGCACCCCCGGTATGGTCATCACCAGCCACGCCCTTTTGCAAAAAAATCCCAATCCGAGCGATGAAGAGATTCGCAAAGCGCTGGCGGGCAATCTCTGCATGTGCACTGGTTACGTACAGATCGTCGACGCCGTTAAAGAAGCGGCAAAGGGAATGAAGAATGGCTAAATTTGTAGGGGTACGCACACGCAGCAAAGAAGGCCCGCGGCATGTCACCGGGCGCGGCCTCTATACTGACGACTTTCAATTGCCGGGCATGCTCCAGGCAATGATTCTCCGAAGCCCCCATGCCCATGCCAGGATCGTTTCAGTCGATCCCTCGGAGGCGCTAAAAAATCCCAACGTCTTCGCTGTGGTCACACCCGAGGACGTAAAGAACAACACCAAGCCGTTCAAACCGGGGCGCTATGCCGCCGGGCTCAAGCGCCAGATCGACGAGTACGCCGGCGCCGTCGAAAAAGTCCGCTACGTCGGTGAGCCCATCGGCGCGCTGGCGGCGCGCGACCGCGGCACGGCGGAAGACGCCCTGGAACTGATTCAGGTAGAGTACGATCCTATGCGCCCCGTGGTCGATGTACGCGAGGCGATCAAGCCGTCATCGGCCACCCTCTTCGACGAGCTGGGCACCAACCTGGCGTGGAACGGCTCCTTGACCTATGGCGACATCGAGAGCGCGTTCAAGTCCGCCGACCGCGTCGTTAAAGAAACCCTCAAAATTCACCGCTACAGCTCGACGCCGCTGGAGCCCTTCGTTGTTATCGCGTCGTACGATGCCGCCAGCAAGCGCTTGACCGTATGGGTCACCGCGCAGGTGCCGGAGGTGATCTACGACGGCTTGCGCGAAGCGCTCGGGCTCCAAGATGTTCGGGTCATCATTCCCGATGTCGGCGGCGGTTTCGGCCAGAAGATCCATCTCATCCGCAAGTACGTCGTACTGGTCTCGCTCCTAGCAATGAAAACCGGCAGGCCGGTGAAATGGATCGAGGACCGCAGCGAGCATATGATGGCCGGCGGCCACGCCTGTGCGCAGGAAATCGAGGCCGAAGCCGCGGTGAAAAGCGACGGCTCGGTGATGGGCCTACGCTTCAAAGAGTATGACGATGTCGGCGGCTCCATCAGCACCCTGACGATCCATTTCACCAACAAGCTCAATAATCTTTCCAACACCTACCGTACGCCGGCGATCTCTATGGAAGGTTTCGCGGTGGTGACAAACAAGTGCCCGGTCATTCCCAACCGCGGCATCGGCAAACCCGGCATGTGCTACATCTGGGAGCGCATGATGGACCGCGTCGCCCAGGCTTTGAACCTTAGCCCGATAGAGGTGCGCAGGAAAAATTTGATCCAACCGGGCGAGATGCCGTACCGAACCATCAGCGGCAATATTTATGACAGTGGCAATTATCCAGTCCTGCTCTCAACGCTCCTGGAAAAAATTGACTACGACAAGCTTCGCGAAGAACAGAAGCAAGCCCGTGAACAAGGCAAGCTCATCGGCATCGGTATCGTCATCGGCGTCGAGCCGGGCGGTCGCAACGCCGCCCGCGACATGGCGATTTTCCCGGAAATGAAAGAGCCGCCCGGCTCCGGCGGCGTCAACGGCGCCACCATCAAACTGGAAAAAAACGGCACCATCACTCTCCATCTCGGCTCACCCAATTGCGGCCAAGCCCATGAAACCAGCACCGCGCAGGTCGCAGCCGAGATCCTGGGAACAACTCCCGATCAGATCAGCACCAGCATTCCCTTTGACAGCGATCTTTCTCCGTGGGGCGTCGCTGCCGCCAACAGCGGTAATAATTTTCATCTCTACGATATCGGCGCGGTGCACGGCGCCGCGACCAAACTGCGCGAGAAAGTCCTGGCCCTTTCCGCTCATGTATTGAAGGCGGAAGTAAAAGAACTGGTCATCGAAAACGGCGCGGTCCAAGTCCCCGGCGCGCCCGCCAAAAAAATAACCTTCGCCGAGCTTGGCCGCATCGCCTACAACAATCAGCATCTCTTGCCCGAAGGCATGGAAGCCGGTTTACAGACAACGTTTTACTACACATTCCCCCACGCGTATCCGAACATCGTTCCCGGCGCTGACCGTCTGGTACGCGCGCAGTTTACTTTTTCCGCCGGCGCCCACGCCGCGGTCGTTGAAGTGGATAAAGCGACGGGGCAAGTCCACGTTCTGCGCTATCTCATCGTCGGTGATAACGGAACCGTCATCAATCCCGATGTCGTAAACGGCCAGGTCTACGGCTCGGCGGCCCATGGTATCGCGGTCGCCCTGGGCGAGGGATTTATGTACAGCCCGGAAGGCCAGCCATTGACCATCACGTATTTGGATTATGGCAAGTGTTCGACGGCGGAAACACCCAGGGTCGAAGTCGTGCACCAGCCATCGCCGTCGCCATTTACACCGCTGGGCCAAAAGGCCGCCGGCGAAGGCGCCGCGATTCCGTCGCCGGCTGCCATCGCCAGCGCCGTGGAAGACGCGCTCGACCCCTTCGGCGTAAAAGTGCGCGATTTGCCGCTCACACCGGAGGCTGTCTGGCGTTTGGCCAATCACAATCCCGAAAAAGAGCGGAGGACTTACTGACGAGTCCTTGGGCAAAAGGAATTTTGAGAATAAAAATGCACACGACTTTTAGATTGACGCGTCATTCCAGTGAAAACGGGAATCCATCGATTTGCCATGCCTGGACTCCCGCTGAAGCTTGTCCTCAGCCTTGTCGAAGAGCGGGAGTGACGTTCTTTCTTGATTCCTCGGCGCACAGTTTTGACAGGCCCCGGAGAGCGCACTGGCTATGATCCCGGCAGCTTTCGAATACTACGCGCCCCGCTCGCTCGACGACGCGCTGAGCTATCTCGCCAGTCATCGCGACGACGTAAAAATTCTCTCCGGCGGCCAGAGCCTGATGCCGCTACTGAAAATGCGCCTGAGCAAGCCCGCCTATATCGTCGACATCGGCAGAATTCCAGGCCTCGATACGATCAGCGAGGAGAGCGACCGTCTGGTCATCGGCGCCCTCGTCACCCACGCGCAGATCGAAGATTCCGATCTGCTGAAACAAAAATGTCCACTGCTGCCCAAGACGGCGACCACCATCGCCGACGTTCAAGTGCGCAACCGCGGCACCCTTGGCGGCAGCATCGCCCACGCCGATCCGGCCGGAGACTGGCCGGCGGCGATCTTGGCTCTCGACGCTGAGATCAAAATTGCCGGTCCCACTGGCGAACGGTGGGTCAAAGCCGAGGATTTTTTCCTCGGACTTTTGATGAGCGTGCTGGAACCGGACGAAATCGTCACGGCGATCAGAGTGCCGATCACGGGGAGCGATAAGACCGCCTACTTGAAGGCGGCGCCGCGCTCATCGGGATTCGCCGTCGTGGGCGTCGCGGTGCGGCTGGGGTTGGACGGCGCGGGAAACTGCGCGCGCAGCGCCATCGGCATCACCGGGGTGACGGACAAAGCCTATCGCGCGTCTCGAGTGGAGCAGATGCTGGCCGGAAAAAAGCTTGACGAAACATTCATCGAAGACGCCGCGGCGGAGGCGACCCGGAACATCGAGGTCATCGAAGACATCAACGGCTCCAGCGAATACCGCAGTCACTTGACTCGCGTCTACGTAGTTCGGGCGATCCAGTCGGCGCTGAAGTCGTGAGCACGTTCAAGTAGTTCAAGCCGTTCAAATCGTTCAAGCCGTCGAACAATCCGGCCAACGTTTTGAACGACTTGAACGTTTTGAACGGTTATTTTAGTCTATGGCGCCGGCCGCCGGAGAACTGCGGATAGACTTCAATTGGATAACCACTGTAGTAGCCATCAATTATTGGCCGGTCAGGAAATCTGCTTTCGGTGGAGTGCACGATCCAACCGTCCTGCTTCCAAACCCCCGCTGAGCGCGCATCCCCACTTCTCTCGATGAGAAGCTCGATGGTCGAATCGCTGACCCCGGACTGCTTGAGCTTGATGATTTCATCCACGGTCAGCGCATGCGATATTGCCGGAAACAGACAAGCCGTGACAACGAACGCCAATAAGCTCCCGACTGTTTTCATTAGCTCCTCCCAGCGTAATTTCTCATGCGCGCGTAACCCAGTATCGAAATTGATCGACCGGCGCAAGAGGGCGCCGCTAAGTCTTCAAAAACCTTCGGTTGAACCCGGATTCCGCAGTTGCGCTCAGCAGGAAGTGCGAGGCGGAACCCTGCCGTAGCAAAGTCTCAGCCGAAGGCTGATCCGCCTGTGGCGGAGATGCCGTCTGGCCCTGAGCAAACATCGATCAGCGGTGCTTGAATGGAACGTTAAAGCTCGTGACAGCGAAGCGCGTAAGCGCGAAATGACTTTGAAATTTCACATTGAACGCCTTCGCTACTCCAGTGTTCCACCTCGCTTCCGGGCTCCTCAGTTTAACTGCGGAATCCGGGTTGAAAGTCCGACGTTGACTTGCGATGATGAAGTCGTTTTACCGATGATCAAAAAAGATAGACTCACCTTCGAAGAGCTGGCCGAAACCTCGGCTATCACACTGCGCCATTATGACGCTCACGCCGAAAGTTTTTGGCAGGGCACAAAAGACCACGACGTAAGCCAGAACCGTGAAGCGTTGTTAAGCCATCTTCGTGGCGAGCCGCCCTATCGTATTCTCGACTTCGGCTGCGGCCCGGGGCGCGACTTGAAAATCTTCAAAGCAATGGGACACGAAGCCATCGGACTCGACGGCGCCGAGCGCTTCGTCGAGCTTGCGCGCGGGCAAAGCGGCTGTGAAGTATGGCAGCAAGATTTTCTCGGACTTAAATTGCCGGCGGAATATTTTGACGGTATTTTCGCCAACGCATCGCTCTTTCATGTGCCGAGCCAAGAACTTCCCCGCGTGTTAGAAGAGCTTTGGACGGCCCTTAATCCCGACGGCGTATTGTTCAGCTCCAATCCGCGCGGTGAAAACCATGAAGGCTGGAACGGCGAGCGCTACGGCGTCTATTATGATTGGCAGCGCTGGAGTGAAATAGTGAGCGCCGCCGGGTTCACTGAAATCATCCACTACTACCGGCCGCCGGGAGTGCCGCGAGAACAGCAACCCTGGCTGGCCTCACTCTGGCGCAAAACCACTGTACAAAATGTACCCCGGATGGAGTGAAACGTAATCTGGGTCTCCGAACCCCGGATTCCACTGCGTTTCATCCGGGCTACGCGATTTGCAGCCGACACATGGAGGCTGGATAGAGCGAAGCGTAACCAGGGAACCTACGCTGAAGAATCGGAGTGATGGAGTATTGGAGCGATGGAATGTTGGCACAAGACACGATGGATCACAGGCGGGAAGCGGAACGCATCAGTGCGGAGGGGTGGACGTGTGGAACGACTGGAACCCCTTGAACGATTGGAACGGCCTGAACGCGTCTCGCGTTTCGCCAACCAATTGACAGCCCCATGGTGAATCAACTAAGGTGCGGTTAAATCCCGCGAACTACCCAAACTTAAGGAGGACCGACCGATGGCTGTAGCGAGCGATCTCATCATTTCATCCGATTCCCATGTTATGGAACCGCCCGATCTGTGGAAAAAAGGCGTGCCGGAAAAATACCGCGAAGATGCCCCGCTGTTTCCGCCGCATAAGGTCGGTGAGGGCTTCCAAAAACACGCCGGCGGCTGGGACCCGCACGCGCGCATGAAGGAGATGGAAGCCGACGGCCTCAGCGCCGAGGTGCTCTATCCAACCTTGATGCTCGATCTTTTCGCCCTCGACGACGCGGCCATGCAGGAAGCCTGTTTCCGCGTTTACAACGACTGGCTCATCGATTATTGCAGCGCCAATACCGACCGCCTGATCGGCATTCCCGCCATTCCAGTCTATAACATAGATGCAGGCATCAAAGAGCTGGAACGTTGCCTCAAGGCCGGACTGAAGGGCGCGATCATCTGGCAGGCGCCGCATCCGGATCTACCGTTCAAATCAAGCCATTACGATAAATTCTGGTCCGCGTGCGAGGATCTCGAAGCACCGGTGAGCCTGCATATTCTCACCGGCCACAGTTACAACAAGGACAAGACTCGCAAGGGCGTCGAGCGCTATCGCGGCAGCGTTAACTTGAAACTCATGGACATCGCCAACGCGCTGTTCGAGCTGATTTTCTACGGCGTTTTGGAAAGACACCCAAAATTGAAAATCGTTTCGGTGGAAAACGAGAGTGGATGGATGCCATGGATGTTCCAGCAGTGGGACTACTATTACAATCGCTTCAAGAAAGAGAATCCGCCGTCGTTCAGCAAGAACCCCAGCGCATTTATCCAGAACCAAATCTACGCTTGCTTCTTTAACGACCACGTGTGCGGCGAGAATCTCCAATACTGGGGACAAAACAATATAATGTGGTCCAATGATTTTCCCCATCCGAATTCGACCTGGCCTAATTCAATCAAGATCATCGAGCGCGACCTCGGCCACTTGCCGCCCGACGTACAACGCAAAGTAGTGTGCGACAACGTCTGCCGGCTTTACGATATCGATGCCTCGAAACTGCCACGGGTCGAAAAAAAGGCGGCGTAACTAGGACTGGGTTCAAGATTTAACATTCAAGGTTCAACGTTGGAGATTAGGCTCGTGCGGTTTGCAAAACAGCCGAACGCCTTGAACCTTGAACTTTGAACCTAATTCATTCGGGAGGTTAAAGTGGCGCAGCCCATCCGGCGGATCTTGTACGCAACGGATTACTCGAAAGCATCGGCGCGAGCGCTGGACCAAGCGGTCAGCTTGGCCAAGCAAAATCATGCCGAGCTGCTCGTCGTCCACGTCGTGGAGCCCGTTGGGCATTATGCCGCCGGCGAAGACTTCGGCGGCGCGGATTTGTACATGAAGATCGAAGAGGCCACGAAGCAGGACGCGCAACGCTCCATGGAAAAGCTCATGCGCAAGCTCCAACAAGCGAAAGTGAAAGCCAAGAGCCTGCTGCTCAAGGGGTTGGCGTATGAACAGATCGTGAAAACGGCAAAAAGCCGAAAAGCGAACATGATCGTCATCGGCACCCACGGCCGCACGGGACTGTCAAAGCTTTTCATGGGTAGCGTCGCCGGCAGGGTTGCTTCTCTGGCATCCTGCCCCGTGGTTACTGTCCGAGGCAGATAGGCGACTGATGGCCGGGGTATACTCGCTGGAAAACTTCATCGCCGATCTGGAGCGAATCACCGGTACGGTAAGCTCGCCGGAAATGATCGTCTCGGAGGCCAAGCCGCTCCTGGCTCGGCTTGTGAGCGATCCCGACTGTATCGAGCCGCGGTTTAAGAAGCTGGGCGCCACGGCCTACGGACGCTACATGCTGCACCGCGCGCCGCGCTTCAATATCACTTCCGTCGTATGGGGTCCGGGAGATACCGCGAAAGCGCACAACCATGAAACCTGGGGGCTCGTCGGCGTATTGGATAACGAGCTGCAGGAGACGCGCTTTCGCCGCCGCGACGACGGATCGAGGGAAGGATTTGCCGACCTGGAAATCACCGGGGTCAATCGCAACACCGCGGGCATGGTATCCACTTTACTGCCGCCCGATGACGACATCCACGAGATGCTCAACGTTTCACAAAAAAAAACGGTTGAAGTCCACGTCTATGGCAAGGACCTGGCGAACATGAAGCGCCTCCGTTTCGACCCGGCGGAGAAGACGGTTAAATTCTTCGCCAGCCCGAAATACGACAACTGCTGAACGGCACTCCCTCACCCCTACCCGCAAGCGGGCGAGGGAACTGGATAATCAAATATGAGGAGGAGAATTAGCGCTTCAGCTGCACTTCCCAATCCAGATAGCGCCGCATTGCCTCTCGATCGCCCGTGATGGAGGGTGAGAGAACGACATCATTCACTTCTGACCAGCAGGCAGTCATCCCGTTCTCTGTTTCGTATCCCGTGGCGCGCCACGCTTTGACGCCACCCTCAAGAACTGAAACGTCCGAATAACCTAGTGCCGTGAGAGCCCGTGACGCGAACACCGACTGCTGGCCATCAGGGCATGTAATCAAGAGCGGTAAATCTCTTCGCGGCACATGGTGCGGCAGTTTTTCCTCCAACCAGCCGCGCGATAGCCACTTCGCGCCCGGAACATGCGCTGTTTGATAATCGGGGCTGGGGCCGACGTCCAAGATCGCCATGGAAGACTGCCTGAAAACGCTTTGCATCTCAGCCGGCTTTCGCATTCTCGCCGACATGTTCGCCTGTTCATAACCCAGCGGCGCATTCGGCTTCGCGCCGGGCGCAAGCTGGTGGCCACTTTCCGACCACGCTTGAATTCCTCCCCGCAACACCGATACATCCCGAAAACCCATCTGCCCGTACCAATACGCGGCCATTACCGCGCGAGCTGATCGATTGCTGATAAAGATTATCTTGCCGTTCCGCACGGCAATGAAATCGTCGGTGCGCTGCACAGCCTGGCCGCCGGGCACATTGATCGAACCGGCAATATGACCGCCCTCGTACTCACTCTCCGAACGCACGTCGATCACGTAAGCCACGCCGCCATCATTCCTGGCCGAGATATCGAGAAGTGTCTCGACCGAAGTCCAGGTAATCTTCTCCTCCGCCGCGACCCTCAATGCGAGATCAATGGCTTTCGCGCGGCTCTCTTCCGGCGCCGGCGGTCCTTGCCGGTTCGGTTTCATCTCCAGTTCAAATCCGGCCAGCACCCAGCCCATGGTGCCATTGCGCAGTTCAAGAACGTTCGCCAGCCCCAGCCGCTTAAGCACCGCCGTGCCGATGATGCTGCGCGTGCGCCCGGCGCAGTTCACGATAACCTTCGTTTCCGGCTCTTGCCTCAAAGCCTCCGCCCAATGAACCAGATCGCCGCCGGGAACATTGTGCCCGCCGGGTATGCAAAAGCGCCCGTACTCTTCCGGCGTTCTTACGTCAAATATGACGATCTTGGAGTTCACATCGAGTAGCCGCTTCAACTCTTCAGGCGAGATATCGGGAACAGCCTGCTCGTGTTGGACCTTTTCGCCGAAGGCTTTGCTCGGCACGTTGACGCCGCTCACAACCGGCCGTCCGTCTCTTTCCCAGGCAGCGAGCCCGCCATCGAGAACGGAAACATTTCTGTAGCCAAGTTCCGCCAGCGTTCGCGCGGCGAGTGCGGCGCGTCGGCCGCCTTCGTCGTAGACGATCAGCGGAATATCTCGATTGGGCACAAGGTCGGCGATACGGAACTCGATCTGGCCGCGCGGCAGTGACGTAGCGAACGAGATCTGGCGCGCGTTATACTCGCCGCGCTCCCGCACGTCGAAAACCGCATGGAGCGTATTCGAAGCCATCAATTCGGATAACTCGCGGCAGCTCATTGAACCCATGCTTGAACCCCCCTTCAGTTGCGGGTTGAGGGACTTGAAACATATTGTTTTTAGCACCGATGAAACATCCCTCTCCACCACGGCGAGAGTATGTCGAAACAAGAAAAAGTTGCATGGCTGTGATGCAGAGCGCCAGACTGTGTGACAACTCCGTTCATGGTTCGACTGGGCTCAGCACGAACGGATATCAGACAGTACCAATCAAGCATTTAGCCGTTCGCAGCTTCGTCGAAGCGCTCCTAATGAGTTTTTACACAGTCTGGCGCAGCGAAGCATCTCGCATTTTCAGTCGCTCACGATGACGAGATCCTTCGGCTATCGCCTCAGGATGACATTGCGACACACCCTCGTCTTCGTACGGGACCCTCTCCCGCAAAGCAGCGCAAAGCGGCGAGGGTGATTCGCTTGACTTTCTTGGAGACGTTGAGAAAACTCATGCCTTGACCCGACTCGCCTTCTGCTCTACTACTATCCTGATATCGGGAAGGGCAGCAAGCTAAACTTAAGACGCGTTTTTCGGAGAATCCAATGACAAAGCCAGACAATCGTTTTCGCGGTCTTTTCATCCCCCACGTGACGCCGTTCGATACATCCGGCACCCTGGACCTGGAAAGCCTCGAGCGGCTGACTTCTTATCAGACCACGGTGAACGGTGTGGCCGGGTTGGTGTCATGCGCCCGTATCGGCGAAGGTCCAGTGCTCAGCGTCGACGAGAAGCGGCGGGTCTACGAAGTCGTCGGCAGGGTCGCGCGCAAATCCGGGCGCGTCCATATCGCCGCTATCATGCCCCAGTCCACCGACGAAGCGATTCATCTGATCCGCGATCTCGAAACGTTGCCCGTGGATGCAACGATGATCTTTCCCCCGCTGCTACTGGCTTGGGGTAAAGTCGAAAACGAACTCAAATTCCGATTCTTCGAGGACATCACGCTCGCAACCCGCTTACCGTTGGTATTGTTCCAAATACCGGTCAGAAGTTACTGGTACGATCCGCAAACTATCTGCCGGATCGCCGAGTTGGAGAATGTTGTCGCGTTCAAGGAAGCGTCTTTCGATATCAACCTGTTCACGGAAACCATGCGCCAATTGGAGCGGCAGAATTCCACGATGCAGGTCCTCACCGGCAATGACCGCTTCGTCGCCGAGAGCTATGAACTCGGCGCCAGCGGCGCGCTCATCGGCGTTTCCAATGTCGCAACTGAAAAGTGGGCGGCCATGGATATGGCCGCACAAGCGGGGGATTTCAAACGAGCGATGGCGTTGCAGAAAGAACTCGAAGCGATCAAGGAATTGGTTTTTAGCGAACCCATCGTCGAAGCTGTGGCGCGCATCAAGACTATGCTGCAAAATGAAGGGCTGATCAAAACGGCCGCAGTGCGCCGCCCGCAGTTAGGCATCTCTGACGCGGAGCAGCAGCGATTGCTCGAGAGCTACCGCGCGCTTCAACGCAACGACTTCCGGACCGTTGAAGCGGAGCCAAGCCGCGCAGCGGGCTGACCATTAACGACGTTCAAGTCGTTAAAAAAATTGGCCGGATTGTTCGACGGCTTGAACGATTTGAACGTCTTGAACTAGTTGAACGCGCGGCTTTGCCGCGCTGCCGTTTAAATTCCCCGTTCTGCTCCCCGCCCGGGAATTATCAACGCGAACAATACCACCGTCACGGCCAGGAGAATCATCGCGCTGAGCGCCAGCGACCAGTGAATCCCGATCAGCCCCCCGACCACGCCGACCGTCACGCCGCTGAATGCGCGCAAGCCGTTATTTGACGTGTTGAATAGACCGATCAATCGGCCGCGCAGCTGCGGCGGCGCTTGAAGCTGGACCAGGGTTTGCGCCATCGAGAGAAACGCCAAATTGAGAAAACCTGCGCAGAACAAAAGCACCACGGACAATGGATAACTGGTTGACGCGGCAAAGCCAACAATGACGACGCACCAGAGGATCGAACAGATCGCGGCGTTGCGCGCGTTTGGTCTCAACCAGCCTTTGCCTTCGAGCAATAGACCGCCGACGACGGCGCCGGCGGCGCTCGCCGCCAATAGAACGGTGTAAGCCGTGTCTTGCTTTTCGTGCCCGAGATCGTGGGCAAATTCCGGCATCTGCGCTTGAAACGCGTTACCGACTAGCAGCGAGGTTGCGCCGCCGAGCAGAATCATGGAAAGGATCGTCGGATTGGCCGACGTTTCGCGCATGAGTTGGAGGGCGCCGCCGAAACTAAAGCGCGGCGGTCTAGCGCTACCGGCCTCATCTCGGCCATGTCCGGTATAAGGCAAAATGAACATGAAGATGAGCGCCGGAACAAACATAAACGTATTGATAAAGAGCCCCACGGGCGGACCAAAAAGCAGCATCGTTGCGCCCCCGATAGCGGGGCCCAAAAGCACGCCGAGATTACGCGACGTGGAGTTGAGCCTGACCGCGCTCTGCAGGTACTCGCGCCCGACGATGTCGTGGATTATTAATTGCCCGCCCGGCCCGCCCAACACACCCGCCATGCCGTGAACCACCAGCAAAACGCAGGCATGCCAGACTTCGATCGTATCGGTGAAAAAGAGCATTCCCCAGGTCAATGAAACCAGCGCGTACATGAGCTGGGATGCCTGAATCACCCGGCGGCAATCATGCCGGTCGGCCAGCGCTCCGAAATACACCGCGAAAAACAAGAACGGTGTCCAGTGACTAATCACGGCGAAACCGCCAAGCACCGGCGAGTGGAACTTTTGAAATAGCAGCCAGTAACTTATGACATGCTCGATGTTATCGCCCATCGTGGAAAACAGATGAACGATGAAGTAGCGCCGAAAGTCACGATGGTGCAGCGCCGCAAAAGCGACTCTTGTCTCACGCTTGGACGCAGAATCTGGAATTGACGAATTTGCTTTCGCGGCCATAGATGATGCTTTTCGGCGGTGCCGGCCAAGGAGGGAACGCGGCTGAACGTTTTGAACGGCTTGAGCTGTCAATGATCTCCGCTGCGTTCGCCTTCATCCTTTAGCCAAACTCTCGCCTTGTTGGCCGGGAGTGGCAAAAGCGAACAATGCCAACGTGATGGCTAGCAGTACCATCGCGCTCAGTGCCAGCGACCAATGCACGCCTATCAAGCCGCCGGCCACTCCCACAGTGACGCCGCTAAAGGCCTTCAATCCCATGCTCGCCATCGCGTACAAACCAATCAGACGGCCGCGCAGCTGCGGCGGCGAGCGCAGCTGCACGATCGTTTGGGCCATCGAAGAGAAGGCCAGATTCAAAACGCCTGCGACAAAAAGCAGCGCCAACGACACTGAATAGCTGGTCGATAGCGCGAAGGTCGCGATCACGACGCACCACAGGATCGCGCTGATGATCGCGGTTCTAACACTAGGCGGCAGCCAGCCCCTGCCCTCCAGCAAGAAACCGCCGACGACGGCGCCCGCCGCGTTGGCTCCCAGGAGAGCGCTGTAAGCGAAATCGGCTTTCTCGGTGCCGAGATCATGGGCGAACTCCGGCATTGTCGCTTGAAACGCGGTGCCGACGAAAAACGACACGCAACCACCCAGCGCGATCATGGTAATGATCGGCCGGTTGCTGGAGACCTCACGGATGATTTGGAACGCGTCACGCCAACTGATCGCTCTTCGCGCCGGCGCCACATCTTCACGGCTATGCCCGGTGTAGGGCACGGTGAGCAGCCAAATCGTCAGCGGCAAATAGATAAGCGTATTCACCACCAGTCCGGCCGCGGGACTGAGCAGCAACATCAACCCGCCGCCAACCGCAGGGCCGAACAAAATACCCAGCTGGCGGCTGGTCGAATTGAGACGGATGGCACTCTGCAACTGCTCCCTGCCGACGATGTCGTGAATCAAAAGCTGGCTGCCGGGGCCCCATAACACCCCCGCCATGCCGTGAATCACGAGCAACACACAAGCGTGCCAGACCTCGATCGTATCGGTCCAGAAAAGCACCGCCCATGCGGCCGAGACGCCCATGAACATGAACTGCGCAACCTGGATTACTTTGCGGCAGTCGAAGCGGTCGGCCATGGCGCCAAAGTAAACCGCGAAGAGCAAGAACGGCGTCCAGTGGCTGAGCACAGCGAAACCGGCGAGCACCGGCGATTGAAATTTCTCATAGAGCAGCCAATAACTGATCACATGCTCGATGTTATCCGCCATCATGGCCAGCATCGTGGTGATGAAATAGGCGCGGAAGTCTTTATGATGCAGCGCCGCAAAGGCGAGTTTCTTTTGGGGGCGAATGGAATCTTCCAAAGGTTTAGGGTTTGGCTTAGCCGTCATGAATGTCACTGCTCTCGATGAAATTAACCTCTGACAGTAACGGATATCGGCGGGCGGCGCAAACCACGTGATTGAGCAGTCACCCCTAAACTCTGTTCAAACACCGGCGCAGGTCGACCGCGCTATTTATTCGATTTGCGCCCGGTGAGTCGCCCTGAGCAGATCGAAGGGTCTCTGCTTTGTTAAGGACGATTTCGCGCTCGGGTCGAAATGACAAGGTCTATCGCTTCGCACCCTGGCTCAGCCGAGTTCACCGCCGGCACGGGTGGATAACGTAAACGCCAAAAGCGCCAGTGTCACTGCCATGAGCGCCATCGCGCTGATGGCCAGTGACCAGTGAATGCCGATGAGCGCGCCGACAAAGCCCACCGTGACGCCGCTAAACGCGCGCAAGCCGAACGCGGACATGGAGAACAAGCCGATGAGGCGGCCGCGCAGATGGCTCGGCGCCATCAGCTGCACAATCGCTTGAGCGGCTGAGTAGAATGATAAATTTAAAACGCCGGCAATAAACAGCAGCGCGACTGATAGGAGATAATTCGTCGAAAGCGCAAACGTGGCGACCACAGCGCACCAAAGCAGGGCGCAGATAATAGCGGTCCGGACATTGGCTTTGAGCCAACCTTTTCCTTCGAGCAAGAAACCGCCGAAGACAGCGCCCGCCGCGCTCGCCGTTAGCAACACGCTGTACGCGAAATCGGCGTCCCCGGCTCCGAGGTCATGGGCAAAACCGGGCATCTGCGTATGAAACGAGTTGCCGACGAACAACGACGCGCTGCCGCCCAATATAACCATGGTAATAATCGGCCGGTTGTGCGCGACTTCGCGAATCACGCTGACGGCGTCTCGCCAACCGATGCTGCGCTTCGGCGGCGCCCCTTCGCGCAGGTGTCCCGTGTATGGCACCACGAGCAACCATAAGGTCAAGGGCAAATAAATTAGCGCATTGGCAAGCAGTCCGATGGACGGGCCGAGCCAGAACATCAAGCTCGCGCCCACCGCGGGCCCGAAGAGTATTCCCAACATCCGGCTCGTGGCGTTGAGCCTGACGGCGCTCTGGATATTCTCGGTGCCGACAATGTCGTGGATCAGCAGTTGTTCAGCGGGCGTCCACAGCACTCCCGCGACCCCGTGAAGCACCAGCAGAACGCAGGCGTGCCATAACTCGATGGTAGCGGTTAAAAATAGAATCGCCCAAGCCGCCGTCACAGCCATGTACAGGATCTGCGCGAGCTGAATCACCTTTCGGCAGTCGTAGCGATCCGCGATCGCGCCAAAATAGACCGAGAAAAGCAAGAACGGCGTCCAGTGGCTGATGTCGGCAAAACCGGCGAGCACGGGGGACTGGAACTTATCGAACAGCAACCAGTAACTGATCACATGCTCGATGTTGTCCGCCATCATGGCGAGCATGGTGGTAACAAAAAAATACCGGAAATGGCGGTGTCGCAGCGCCGCGAAGGCGACTTTTTTTTCGTCTGCCGTTGAATTTTGCGCCGCCGTGGTTTCGCTGGATGAAGTTGTCGTTAACGCCAATGCCGTCTCCAATTTGTGCGTAAATAGATTTCGACATAACCCGTATTCGCCGGCTTTGCAAATTATGCGCCGATATTCACTCTCGACAACATGTCCCCTTGCTTTCCGCACGAGCTTTTGCGACAAACCAAGCAATGCGGTTCACCAACGGGGCATTCCGCTGAAATCATTTCTCAATTCGTTCACGCGACTTTTTTACGGTTGGCGCATGGTCGGTCTCGTCTCCGCGCTGCGGGTGCTCGGCGGCGGCTTGCACAACTATGGCTTCACGGTTTTTTTCCTGCCGCTGAGCCAGGACCTGGGCCTGAGCCGCGCCGCCACTTCGTTGGCGTTTTCTTTGGCGCGCGTCGAAGGCGCCATTGAAGGGCCGTTCGTCGGCTATTTCATCGATCGCTTCGGACCGCGGCCGATGATTTTCATCGCAACGCTTTTGACCGGACTAGGCTACATCCTGTTTGCCTGGGTCGACAGCTACACAAATTTTCTGATCGTCTACCTCGGCATCATTTCGCTCTCCTTCACCCCGGGCTTCGTTCACGCGCCGATGGCGGTGGGCAACACCTGGTTCATCCGTCGGCGCGCGCGGGCGATGACGGTGATCAGTTCCGCGGTGCCGGTCGGCGGCATGTTGATTTCGCCGCTCCTGGCTATGGCGGTGCAAGCCTGGGGTTGGCGCTGGGGCGCGATTCTTGCCGGGACGCTCTTTTTGCTCATCGGCATCCCGCTTGGGTTGGGCGTGCGGCCTTCGCCGGAAAGCATGGGACTTTTACCCGACGGCGACGCGCCGAAATCCACTACGGCGCAAGACGAAGGCGAGAACAACGGCGGCGGCAATGCGCCTCTATCGGACCCGACCCTGCGCGAAGCGATGAAAACCTTCGTTTTCTGGCTGTTCGTAATCGGCATGACCGTGCGCGTCGGCGTCTACAGCACGATCACCGTCCATTTCGTCCCGCTGATGGTTTGGAAGGGACAATCTCAAGAATACGCCGCGTTCTTGCTCGGCGCCTTTGCTTTTTTGAACTGGGCCGCCCATTTCTTGATCGGCTGGATCGCTGACACGGTCAATCGTCCCAGGCTTTTGACTTGTTGCATGCTGGTCGCCGGCGGCGGATTGCTATCGCTCATCTGGGGCGAAGGCGTGGCGTCCCTCTGGCTGTTTACAATACTTTTCACCGCCATCGACGCTTCGTTTCCCATCGTGTGGGCCACCATTGGCGATTTTTTTGGGCGTAAATCCTTCGCTACCATCCGGGGAACGATGTCGTTCTTCTACACCTGGGGCAGCGTGGTGGGGCCGGTGATCGCCGGCGCACTTTACGACCGGGAGCAAAATTATTTTTCAACCCTCTGGGGACTCTTCACCGTCATGCTCCTGGGCGCGCTCCTGACTTCGCTTTTGATCAAGCCGTGGGAAACAGTGAAGGCGCGAGCGGCGGTTACGGCGTAAACAAGCGCGTTCAATTCAAGGTTTAGGAATTAATCTCCCGTTCTTTAACCATGAACATTGAACCCGGATTCCGCAGTTACTAATGAGTTCGTTATTGAGAGACTATGTCGCTAGTGTGCGACCGAGCGGCGAGCCCTTCCGATCGCGGTCAATGGTTCTCTGCCTTGCCGGCCACCACCCCGTCCTCTCCATAGGTGGAAATGCCCGCCGGCAGGGCCTGAAAACAATCTTTGCGCTCCTGTGCCCGCGCTCTCCAGGTCTCACCCCTCGGTCGCTGTTTGGTTACTTAATTGTGGACTCCTTAATAATTAAAACTAAGGGCCCGCAAGCGAGGTGGAGCCCTGGAGTAGCGAAGGCGTCCAACGGTGAAATTTCAAAGTCATTTCGGGCTTACGCGCTTCGCTGTCACAAGCTTTAACGTTCCATCCAAGCACCGCTGAACGATGTCTGCTCTGAGGCAGAGACCCATCGACTTTGCTATGGAAGGGCCGCCTCGCACTTCCTACTGAGCGCAACTGCGGAATCCGGGCTAGAAGCGGAAGCCAACTGGCCAAGCCGATTACTTGCGCGTTTGCGTGAGCCGCGGGTCGAGGGCGTCGCGCAGCGCATCACCCAGCAGATTAAAGCTTACCAGGGCGAAGAAAATAAAAAGCCCCGGCAGAAACACCTGAAGCGGGGCAATGAAGATGTTGGTGGCGGCATTGGTCAGGAGATTGCCCCAACTCGGCGTCGGCGGCTGGATCCCGAGGCCGAGAAAGCTGAGCGTGGTTTCGGCGCGGATCGCGGCGCCGGCGTCCAGGGTCGCGGAAACGATCAGCGGCGCCAGCACGTTGGGCAGAAGATGGCGCAGCATGACGCGCCCGCGCGAAGCGCCGAGGCACTGCGCCGCCAGGACAAACTCCTGCTCGCGAAACGACAAGACGGCGCCGCGCGCCAGACGCGCCGCGTTAGTCCACTCCAACGCGACGAGAATCACGATAATGTTCAGCAGCCCGGGGCCGGCAAGCTTCGAGAGAACCAGCAGCAGCACGATGCGCGGTATCGTGTAGATCGTATCCACCAGGCGCATCAACGCATTATCGAGCATCCCTCCCGCGTACCCCGCGATGATGCCGATCAAGCCGCCGACCACGACCGTGCTCAATCCGACGATCAGTCCGACCGCCAGCGACACCCGCCCGCCGTGCATGATGCGCACCCACGTATCGCGCCCCAACTCATCGGTGCCGAACCAATGCGCCAACGACGGCCCCTGCATGCGCTCGCCCAGGGATACTTGATCGAGCTCGTAGGGCGCGATGTGCGGACCGAAGAGCACGAGCAGCAACAGGAATACGAAAAAGAAAAAACCCGCGTAAGCCACCCGGTGACGTTTGAAGCGTCCCCACACGACGACCCAGTAGCTCTCTTGATGTGCCGTCAGCTCCATGGCTCAGTGCTGGAATCTTATGCGCGGGTCGAGCCAGCCGTAAAGGATGTCCGCCAGCAGGTTGAAGAACACCACGGTCACGGCGATGATCATCACCACGGTCATCGCCACCACGAAGTCGTTGCCCATGATCGAGGTGAAGAGCAGCCGGCCCATGCCCGGAAACGCGAACACGGTTTCGACCACCGCCGAGCCGCCGACGACCCGCGGCATTGTGACGGCGATGATTGTCACCACGGGAATCAGCGCGTTCTTCAAGGCATGCCGGCCGATCACCACGGCTTCACTCAGCCCCTTGGCCCGCGCCGTCGTCAAATAATCCTGGCGCAACACCTCCAACAAGCTGGAACGCATGAAGCGCTGGACTTGAATGATCTCCGAGATCGCCAACACCGTCACCGGCAAAATCAAGTGCTTGATCCAATCGACGGTCGCCGCCCACGAGCCCGAAGCGAGTTCCGTGTTGACGAGGCCCGAGGTCGGCAGCCAGCCCAACTTTACGGAAAATACGATGATCAACATCAGCCCCAACCAGAACGCCGGCACCGAGTAGGCGATAAAAGTCGCGCCCGTCAGCAGATAGTCGCCGAACGAATACTGCCGCACGGCGGAAAAAATGCCCAGCAGGATCGCCACGGTTTTGCCGATCACGACGGCGGAAACCGTCAACACCAGAGTATTTTTAAGCGCCGGCAAGATGATATCGAAGACCGGTTGGCCGTATTCTCGGGAGTAACCGGGGTTGAGCTGAATCAACTGCCAGAGCCATTTCCAATACTGGACGTAAACCGGATCGTCAAAGCCGTAAATTCTACGCAGGCGCTCGTAGTCTTCGGGACGCAACCGGGGAATGTCTTGCAGCATCCGATAGAGCGGATCGCCGGGCATGAAGTGAAGCAAAAGGAAAATCAGCGCCGAGATGACCAGCAGCAGAGGGACCGTCTGAAGCAAGCGACGAACGACGTAAAGCAACATAGGTTGACGTTGACCGCGAGAGTCAATGCGCCTGGACGCTGGGCAAACCGGCGCTTCAGACGTTGACCTGGAATTGCGAACGTTTCGAAGGCGCGCCGTTTAAGTCTTGTCCCAAGTGTGGGTGTTCCAACTGCTGGAGTTCTGGCCGCCGCTCTCCTGGCGCGGCGTAATTCCCGTCAGGCCTCTTTTCACCACCAGCACCTCCGGTGAATAAAACAGCGGCAGATGCGGCAGCGCTTCGCTGAACATCTTGCAAAATTCAATCTGCAGCTGTTCGGAACGGGCCGGCGAAATGATGGAGCTGAGCTCGTCGAGAATGGCGTCCTTGCGCGGATCGTTCCAGCCGGAAACGTTCTCCAGGGAAAACCTGTTCGCCTGGGTTGGGATATTTTTCGTGTGGAACCGCTCCTGCCACTCTTCCACCGTGACGTTGTGCGCACCGATATACGCCCCCGGCCAGCGGCTGCGGTTCTCCGCCGAGTTGAGCAACCGGTTCGGCATGTTCTTGATGACCGCGCGAACGCCGATCCTTTTCCAGTAGTCGGCGATGATTGCTTGGGCCTGCTCGTGATCGCGCCGTTCCGCCGTCACGCGGAACTCGAATTCCAACCGCTCGCCCTTGGCGTTGGCCATTACGCCGTCCGGCCCCGGCTTCCAACCCGCCTCGGCGAGAAGTTTCTTGGCCCGTTCCGGATCGTACTTGTAGTTAGCGGCCGCCGCCAGGGCCTTTTTGTAGCTCTTGCGCACCCGCGACAGCGGCACATCGGAAACAATCCGTTCGCCCGCGAACACGTTTTGTGTCATCGCCTCGCGGTCGATGGCGTGCAGCAGCGCGCGGCGCACTTTAACATCGCTGAACCATTGATTGTCACGGCTCAAATTGAGCCAAGTCCAAGACGCCGGGCTGGTGAACACCTTGCCTTTGCCCTGTTTTTCCCACTGCCCGCGTAAAATCGTCGCGCCGTCGAAAGAGATCGTGCTGCGCATGCAAAAGTCCACCTCCCCGGCCAATACCGCGGCGAGGTTGGTATTGGTGTCTTCCACGGTTTTGTAAGTCATCCTGTCGATTTTCGGTCTGCCGAGGGCAAAATCGTTGAACGCTTCGAGCTCCATTCGCGTGCCGGCGTCCCATTCGACTACTCGAAACGCACCGGCGCCGATGAAGTTTTTGTTCCAGAACGGCAAATTGGCGAACGCCTTCATATCGCCGGCGGTGAACGCATCCTGAAGCAAATGGCGCGGGAAGGCGCGGATGTGGGTGTATTGAATAGCGTAGGCTTCGTTGTAGAGATCGTTCCAATGGATGACAATGGTGCGGTCGTCCGGCGTTTCGATTTTTGCGACCATCTCCGGCACCAGCCGGTCGGGCATCGGAAACTCGGGATGCTTGGCTATCTGCCAGCCGAATTCGAAGTCTTTGGAGGTGTAGGGCTTGCCGTCATGCCATTTTAGCCCGGGGCGAAGCTTGTATACGGTAACCATGGCCTTTTTTTGCGTATCGATTTTCCATGTGCCCTTCTTCACCGAGGGAAGCTCCTCGGCCAAGATAGGCACACGTTCGAGAGTCACCGGGTTCTGGCCCGCTAGCCCCGCATCGACCATCGACACATGCTCGGTTTCGCGCCGGTTATGGTAGCCCAGGCTGGTCACCTGCCGCTCGCCATGGATCACGATCCTTTTGCGCGGCTGCTGAGCGGCAAATACGGAAAATCGCGGCCACGGTATCGCCCCCGCGGCCGCGGTTGCGCCCGCGGCCTTGATGAATTCGCGCCGCGTAAGATTCACGTTGCTCTTTCCATCCGAACTTGCCTGTCTCCGCTTGGACATAATCCCTCCGCAAGAATTACCGGCTCGCGCCTGCATATAACAACGCCACCCGCGCGCTGTCAATTGAAAGCTTGGCCGGTGTCGGTGATTCCGGCAATAAGTCGACCGCCAAACTCTTGCTACCGGATGGCCCGGCGCGGATTGCTTGACAAGCCTAACCCGCCGTGACTAGAAGAAACCCAGCGAGCAGATTAGTGCTTTTCTCTCATCATCCTGGAATTCAAGGAGACGACCAATGATACCCGCAAATTTTGAAGACCATTGTTGGAAGGATATTATGACGCCGGAGATCCTCAAGGTGTACACGCCCTATCACCGGCAAACTTATATCGGTCAGAGACCGGCGCTGTTGGCCATCGATCTTTACAACCTCGCCTATGAAGGGGGCGCCAAGGAGCCTCATGAATTGGTCGATACCCACAAGAGCTCATGCGGGGTTTACGCCCACAACGCCATAAAGCCGACCGAGGAGCTGTTTGGGTTGGCCCGCTCCCTGAAAATTCCTGTCTTCTACACCACCACTGAGACACGCAAAGAAGCAAAACCCGACGCCGTCTACGCTACCAACCGCCAGCGGGTAAAGATCGATCCCGAAGCGTTCGAGATCAAGGAAGAGTTCAAACCCCAACCCGGCGACGTAGTGATCTTCAAGGAGCGCGCCAGCGGATTTTTCGGCACGCCGCTAGTGGCCCATCTTACCCAATTGGGCATCGATAGCTTGATCGTTTGCGGCGAAAGCACCAGCGGCTGCGTGCGTGCAAGTTGCGTCGATGCCTATTCATTGGGCTACCACGTGTCCGTCGTCGAAGAAACCGTCTTCGATCGCAGCATCTTGTCGCACAAAGTCAATCTCTTCGACCTGCATCACAAGTATTCGGACGTCATGACACTGGACGAAGTGAAGGAAAGTCTCAAACAAGAGCGGCCACGGAAACCGGATTAAACATTAAACTCGTTCAAGCAGTTCAAAACGTTCAAGTCGTTCAAGTCGTCTGAGGCACCAAAAAGAACCGCCCGACCCGATTTGAACGATTTGAACGGAGCGAAGCGATTGAACGGTTTGAACCTCCCCCGAATAAACCATGCCTTACAGCAAATCGAACGGCGTCAAAATATACTATGAAATCTCCGGCGAAGGGTTGCCCTTCGTGATGATTCACGCCAACCCCTTCGACCACAATCTGTGGATGTACCAGATCGCCCACTTCTCGACCTATTTCAAAGTCATCGCCGTTGATATCCGCGGTTACGGCCGTTCGGACAAGCCGGTAACGCCATTCAGCCTGAAAGACATGACCGATGATGTGCTCGGCGTCTGCCGCGATCAACAGATCAAGGAAGCCATTGTCGGCGGCGTCAGCGTCGGCTCTGGCATGGCACTGCTGATGGGCCTGGATCATCCGGAATTATGTAAGGCCTTGATTCTCGTCGGCGGCAGCAGTGGTCCCGGCGGCTCGATTGACGATCGAATTCATGGCTACACAAAGATCGGCATCGAAAAATATCACGTTCAACACCTCAAAGAGCTGGTCGCGCCGGGTTTCCCGGAAACCAAGTTGGGCAAGTATCTGCTCAACACTTTTGTCGAACGCGATCCCTGGCTGACCGGCGAGTCCATCGGCCAAATTTTCCGCGCCCGCGGCGGTACGGACATGACGTCTAGATTAGGCACGATGAAGGTTCCTACTCTGGTGATCAATGGTGAATATGACAATTCGCTCAAGGGCGGCCGGCTAACCGCGTCGCTTGTTCCCGGCGCGGTCCACAAAATTCTTGCCAAGACCGGCCACGCGTGCAACATCGAAGACCCGGCCGGCTTTGACGAGTTCGTTATCGAGTTTCTGAAATTCCACAATCTGATGCCGGCGGAACCGCGTCGGTAAAGTGTAAACTTCAAATACTGCTCGTCGCGCGAGGAATTGCCATGGCGGTTAACGTCGAAAAACTCAAAAGCATGATTCCTCCCAAGGGTATGGATTTTCATATCGCCAAAGTAGGCCACGTGGTATTGCAAGTCGCCGATCTTGAGCGCGCTACCGCCTTCTACACGCAGGTGCTCGGTTTCAAAGTCTCGGACGTTTACCCCGAAGAGATGATGCCCGGCGGCATGGCGTTCCTGCGCTGCAACACCGACCATCATTGCCTAGCGCTAGTCGGTCAGGGCGATGGACAAGCCGCGCATCGAGAACTGCACCATCTTGCCTTCGAAGTTCCGACCCTCGCCGAAGTTTTGCACGCCCGCGACCGCCTGCGCGAACACGGTGCTAAAATCGATTTTGAAGGCCGGCGGCGCGCCGGCTGCCAGATCGCCGTGGAATTTCGCGACCCGGACAACCACTCTTTGGAAATTTACTGGGGCGTCGATCAAGTGGGCAGCGATGGCCGCGTGCGGCCGTCCAACGAGTGGTATGGCGTAAAATCGCTGCAAGAGGCCATCGCCAATCCCGTGCCCGGACAGGACACTCATATCCCTAAATAAAAAATGGATTGTCATTCCGGGGCGAAGCCGAGGAATCTCGCCTGCCCTCCCGAACACGAAAAAGACGAGACCCTTCGCTAACGCTGAGGGTGACAGTCTCCTAAAGCTGCACGGCGACTGGGAGAAAAATCATCGTTCCCCCCGATCGCGAACTGAAAGAACCTTACTGATGGCGCACAATCCGACCTCTCTTGAATACCTCATTCGGGCTTCTACCCGCGCTCTCGTGATTGGCGTGGGCGGCGGTGGCGACGTGGTTGGCGCCCTGGCGGCGGCGCGCTTTCTGGAGTTTTGCGGTTTGGAATTCGTTCTCGGCGGTATATCGTGGGAGCGATATGTCTACGATCCCGTTCCCGGGCCACGCAAGCTCAGCGAAGTCGAAAGCGTGCGCGCGCTGCATCCCTATGCGTGGATGGCCAATCCGAATAGTCGAACCAACACCGGGGTCTTCTTCGCCGAGTCAATGATGGCTGCGGTTCAGGGCCAAGAAGTTTTACTCATCGATCTTAACGGCGGCGTCAAAGGAGTCGTCGACGGCATCGACGCCGCCATGAAGGAATTGAAGACCGACCTGCTCGTCGGTCTCGATGTCGGCGGCGACTCGTTAGCGCAAGGCCATGAGGCGGGACTGCGTAGCCCATTGGCCGATTCCATCATGCTCGCGGCATACGCCGAACTGGAAAAACGCGGCCAGCGGACATTATGGGGCATGTTCGGCTACGGCAGCGACGGTGAGTTGAACGTCGATGAAATCGAGCTGGCGCTGAGCAAAGTCGCCGCGGCGGGCGGATTACTCGGCTGTTGGTCGCTCACGCCAAAGATCGCCGCGGAGTTGGCTGAAGTCATCAAGACGGTTTCCACGGAAGCCAGCGCAATCCCAGTACGGTGCTTCCAGGGCGCGTGGGGTGAGACCAATATTCGCACCGATCAAAGAAAGGTAAAACTCACGCCGCTGACCGCCCTAACTTTCTTCATCGATACAACCAAGCTCCTCGATACCTTGGCGCGGCCGGCCCGCGCCGTGCTCCAGAGCTCATCCCTGGAACATGCCAACGACGCGCTCCATGCCATCGGCATCAAGACGGAGCTCGACCTGGAACGGGAAAGATACCAGCGATAGCCGAAAGACCGGCGCGTCGATGTTCGCAAACTTGCAACGGGATCTTCTGGTCTTGATGGTTTCGCGCGGTGTTCGGGCCTTCGCGTTTTCCTACCTGAGCGTCGTCTTCGCCATCTATCTCAATCAACTCGGCTACTCCACCGTCACAATCGGTCTGGTTATTTCCACGGCTTCGGCCAGCGGCGCGGTGCTGACGGCGATTTGGGGATTCTTGTCGGATCGCTATGGCCGCAAGAACATCCTCATGCTGCTGGCCGTGCTGACGATCATGTCCAATACCATCTACATCTTCTTCAGCCAGCTATTTTTCATTTTTCTGGCGGTGATCATCGCCAACGTCGGAACGGGAGGATCGGGAGGCGGCGGACAGGGAGGCGGGCCCTTCAATCCCGTCGAACAGGCGCTGTTGGCGGAGAAATGCACGCCAGTGAATCGCAACCGGGTCTTTTCCAGCAACGCCTTTGTCGGTTCAGTGATGGGCTCGGCGGGCGCGCTGGTGAGCGGTTTGCCGGATTATCTGCAGCAGCACTGGAGTTGGCAGCCGGTAGCGTCGTTCAAGCCGCTCTTCGCATTGACCATACTCTTGAGCATCGTGCTCTTCTTTGCCTATGCCAGCATCGACGAACATCATGTCCCTCCCAAACGGGAGAACCGGGGACGAAAACCCATCAATCGGTTCGTTCTCAAGATTTCTCTTCTCGGCATGGTCGACAATCTCGGCGGAGGCTTGATCGGCCCGCTGTTGTCTTATTGGTTTTTTCTGCGCTACGGCGTCGAACTCAAGTCCTTGGGCTTGATGTTTTTTCTCTCCTACCTCCTAGCAGCCCTGTCATTTTTATGCGCGCCAGTGATTGCCCGTCATCTGGGCGTGGTAAAAACCATGGCGCTTTCCCACGGCGCGGCATCGCTGATCTATCTATTTCTGCCGCTGGCGCCGACTTTCTCGGTGGCCGCCGCGCTGACCATCCTTCGCTCGTTTTTGGCTTACATGGATAACCCCTTGAGGAACTCATTCGTCATGGGGATCGTTCGCCCGGAAGAAAGAGGCTCGGCGGCCGGAATCACCACCCTCTCGCGCCACGTGCCGGTGGCCATCAGCCCGACGCTGTCGGCCTATTTGATGCAAGCGTTCGCGTTGAACGTGCCGATATTTTTGGGCGGTTTTCTGCAACTAACCCACGACGTTATTTTCTACTACCTCTTCCGCGGCGTTAAGCCGCCCGAGGAACAGCCGCCGAAAGCATAAAGCGGCGCGAAAACTACAGCCACCATGCTTCGCGACTTGAACCCTGATGCCAAACTGCTCATGGCCTCGCGCGGGATTCGTTCCTTTGCGTTTTCCTATCTGAACGTCGTGTTCGCCATCTTCCTCGACCAACTTGGCTACTCGACGGTCATGGTGGGAGTTATCTTTTCCGTGGCCTACATCAGCAGCGCTTTCCTCACCGCCCTGTGGGGGTACTTATCCGATCGCTTCGGCCGTCGAAACATACTGATGCTGCTGGCGATCCTGACCATCGTCTCCAATAGTATTTATTTGTTCTTCAGCGATTTGATTTTCATCTTGCTGGCCGTGGTGCTGGCCAATGTCGGCTCGGGAGGCTCCGCCGGCGGAGGCCAGGGCGGCGGCCCGTTCAACCCCGTCGAGGAAGCGTTGTTGGCGGAAAAATGCAGCTCGGAAAATAGAAATCAACTTTTCGCCGTGAACTCGTTTGTCGGCTCGGTGATGGGCTCCGTGGGAGCGCTCGCCACCGGTCTGCCTCAATATCTTCAGGAGCGCTGGGGATGGGAGCCGGTGTCGTCATACAAGCCGCTTTTCCTACTGACGATCCTGTTCAGCATGGCGCTGTTCTTCGTTTATCGTTCCATCAGCGAACAACACCAGCCTCAGAAGGCCGAAAAGACAATCTCCAAATCCACCGGTGTCTTCGTAACCAAGATGTCGGTCTTGGCTTTTGTCGACAACTTCGGCGCCGGCCTGGCCGGGTCGCTTGTCTCCTATTGGTTTTTCCTGCGCTACGGTGTCGAGCTCAAATCCCTCGGCTTGCTTTTCTTCATTTCCTATTTTCTTGCAGCTCTCTCCTTCCTGAGCGCTCCGACCATCGCGCGCTATCTTGGGGTGGTGAAGACCATGGCCTTCTCTCATGGGCTGGCCTCGCTGATTTATCTCACCATCCCTCTCGCACCGACTTTTCCTATCGCGGCCACACTGCTCGCGATACGCTCGTACTTCGCCTACATGGATAACCCGCTGCGCTCATCGTTCACCATGGCCATGGTGAAGTCCAGCGAGCGCGGCTCCGCCGCCGGCGTTACCAGCTTGGCCCGGGTGGTGCCGTTTGGCATCAGCCCCACAATCTCGACCTACCTGATGCAAAGCGTATCGTTGACTCTTCCCCTGTTTATCGGCGGCGGGCTGCAATTGATCAACGACGTGGCGTTTTATCTGATGTTCCGTAATGTGAAACCGCCGGAAGAACTCGGGACGGTGCAGTTGAAAGTTCAAGGTTCAAAGTTCAAGGTTCCATGATTCGGATTCGTTCTTTTTGGTCTGACCTTGAACATTGAACTTTGGACTGCAATGCTAGGCTAATATCATGAAACGACCCTCACAACCCACCGGCGCGGTGCCGCTCTTTCAGCGACTGGCGGAACAGCGCATTTTGGAAGCTCAACGCAAAGGCGAATTCGATAATCTGCCCGGCAAAGGCAAGCCGCTGGAGCTGGAAGACCTGAGCTGGGTGCCGGAAGATCTGCGCATTAGCTACAAGATACTTAAGAACGCCCATGTCTTGCCGCCCGAAGCCCAGCTGCTGAAAGACATCCACACCCTCGAAGATTTGTTGAAGCATGTCGAAGAGGAAGGCGCGCGCAAGGCCCTCGCCAAGAGCATTCAGTGGAAGTTGATCCACCTAGACGTGATCAAGCGCCGTGCCACGCCTCTGGGTTCGGTCCGAGCATACGGCCGCAAATTAATCCGGAAGTTCGGCGGAAGATAGCCGCCAACCGCCCTTTTGTCCCGCAGTATCCGCTTTGCCTTGGCGCATTTTCCGTGGTAGAAGTCCCCTAAATTTAGCATTGGCTCAATCAACGAAAAGAAAGGAGAGTTTTATGGCGGAAGAAAAAACTCCCATCAGGGTCAAGAAAATCGGCCATGTGGTTTTCAGCGTGAAGGATATTGAGGCCAGCACCAAGTTCTGGACCGAGATCATGGGATTCCACGTCTCCGATCGCAACGAGCAGGGCATGGTGTTTTTCCGCAACGCCACCGATCACCACACCATAGCACTGGCCCCGGCGAATAAGGACGGTGAAGTCCCCCAGCTCGGCCACCCCGGTTTCCATCATGTCGCGTTTGAGGTGGCCACGGTGTCCGAGCTTTTCAAGATCCGGGACTTTATCCGTTCCAAGAATCTCAAGATTATTTATGAAGGCCGACGCGGACCGGGCGGCAACCCGGGCGTGGAGTTCATCAGTCCCGACGGGTTCCAGGTGGAAGTCTACGCCGCCATGGATCAAATCGGTACCGACGGCCGCAGCCGTCCATCCAAGGAGTGGAGTCGGGCCACGACACTGGAAGAAGCAGTCGCCAATCCGCTGCCCGGAACGGACTACCACTGATTCCTTGGCTCAGTCGGTGCGCCGTAGGGTAATTGTGTCGTGGTTCGAGCCGAGCTGGCGCGAAGTAGTCTAGTTTCTAGTTTCTGGTTCCCAGTTTGTGATCGCCCGTTAGACTAGCAACTTGAAAATAATGTGCTGTTTCTATCGCTTCTTTACATTTGACAGGATGCTAAAAGACAGTTTCTCCCAGGTGTCACCCTGAACGAAGTGAAGGGTCTCGCGTATTTAGAAAAGGCGAGATTCTTCGCTCGCGCTCAGAATGACAATCGAATAAGTAAAGCAATTTACGAGGCTAGAAACTGAAACTGCCAAAACCATGATCTCCATCCGCCGTTTGCAAAAACGATTCGAAGTAAGTGACGGCGTAGTCGCCGCCATCAAGTTCCTCGATCTTGAAATCGCGGAAGGCGAACTGTTCGTCATCGTCGGCGCCAGCGGCTCGGGCAAGACGACTTTATTGCGCTGCATCGCGGGGCTGGAAACGCCCGACGGCGGTGAAATCCGCATCGCCGGAAAAGTCGTTTCATCCGATAATCCGCCCGCCTGGTTGCCGCCGCAGCAACGCAAGCTGGGAATGGTATTTCAGTCCTATGCGGTCTGGCCCCATCTCACGGTGTCGCAGAATATTGCTCTCCCTTTGGCCGAAGGATCGCAAAGGGTGGCGCGGAGCGAAGTTGCCCGGTGCGTCAAAGAGGCGCTACGCCTTGTTCAACTCGAAGAACAGGCCGACCGACCGGCGACGTTGCTGAGCGGCGGGCAACAGCAACGCGTTGCCCTCGCCCGGGCAGTCGCGGTAAATTCGCGCCTGCTCTTGATGGATGAGCCCCTGAGCAACCTCGACGCGCGCCTGCGCGAAGAGGTGCGCGGCAAAATCCGCGATCTGGCCAAACAGCTCGGCTCCACGGTGCTCTACGTAACCCACGACCAGGTGGAAGCCATGGCCATCGCCGACAAGATCGCGCTGATGCAAGCCGGCGAACTCTTGCAGGTGGGCGCGCCCTATGAGATCTATCACAAACCAAATTGCGCCGATGTGGCGGAGTTCTTCGGGTCGGTCAATTGGTTCGACGGTGAGATCGTCGAAGCGGGCATAGCGGCGTCGCCTCTCGGCAAACTGCGTATCCAGTGCTCCTACAAGCCGGGCGAAAGAATTCTGCTTGGATTTCGGCCCGAGTGCCTGTTGTTCGGTCGCGGCGCCGCGGCAAACGGCATTACAAATACGATCGAAGCGCGCATTCATTCAAGCACGTTTCTCGGCGATCAGTTCGTTTTTACCGCGGTCGCGGGCGAGCGCCAGTTGACCGGCAAAAACCGCGCTGTGCCGGGCCAAATAGACGGAGGCGTTACTCTATGCGTGTCTCCGGCCGATATCATGGTATTTCCGGCGCGCGCCGCGCCCTCTATCGCCAACGCCTGAAGCGGAGGAAGATTAAATAATCTGAGCGCGGGAGTGGCATTGAGCCGATTAGCTAAACTATAAACCGGGGAGGTTGAATATATGTTGCAATCCACAAGATCCGCCAAGGGGCGCGGGATAGTTCTTACGGCGGCACTGCTATTGGGCTTGTCTCTCATGCCATGCTTGGCGAGCGGCGCCAGCCTCGCCGAAATCATCGAAGGCGCTAAGAAGGAAGGCAGCCTGCGCGGCCAATGGGGGCAAAACAGCTTCGGCGGCAGCGAGGGCTTTCAGGAAATCCTGGCAGGGATGAACAAGAAGTACAAACTCAATCTCAAAGGCCAGTACACGCCAGGCCCAGACATGCAGCGGCTGATGCTGCGCGTCATCCAGGAAGCCGCCGCGGGACAGCCCGCGAGCACCGACGTTTATCTGGGCAATTCGCAAGCGATCTTCGACGGGCTCAAGGCTAATCTTTTTACCGCCATGACTTATGACAAGTTCATCGAGAACAAGCCCAATCCCGAGGGGAAATTTAACGCGATCGCGCCGGCGGGCACTCACGTCGCCTTCGCAACCACGGTGGTGGGGATTCAATACAACTCCAATCTGGTTAAGGGCAACGACATCCCGCGCAGGATGGCCGACGTGCTCAACCCCAAATGGAAGGGCAAAATTGCCTCAACACCCTACGCCGCCGGCCTGAGGGAATTCGCCACGCCGGACTTTCTGGGCCGCGAAAAAATGATCGACTACACGAAAAAGCTGTCGAAGCAAATTGCCGGACTGATGCGTTGCGGCGAATCGGAGCGCATCACCAGCGGCGAGTTTTTGATGCTGGTTTACACCTGTGGCGGCAACGACGTCAACGTGCTCAAGCGCACCGGCGCGCCGGTCGCTCACACGGTCGTCGAAGAAGGCACAGTGCTGCACATGAGATACGCGGCCATTCCGAAAAATTCCCGCGCGCCCAACATAGGCGCGCTTTTGATTAACTATCTCATGTCAGCGGAAGGACAAGAGATGCTGTGGAAGCATGACGGCATGGACCTGCATCTGTTTTCCGGCTCGCAGACCAAACGGGAGCTCGATATTTTGCGGGCGGCCAAAGGGAAGGTCGTCACCAGCTCGCCGGAATGGCTGGCGTCGTCCAAGGATTACGCTAAAACGCAAAAGGAACTGGAGGCAATCTTGCGCGAAGGCGGCAAATAGCGCCTGAAGAATCCGGTGCCTAGTTTTAGCAGCTCGCTATAGAAGCGGGCATTCCATTTGTCGTCATTGCTGCGCAAGCATGTTCTGAGCGAAGACCAACGGCGGGAATCCACAATTTTTACGGTGCAGACGTTTTCGTAGCGTTGATGGATAGAGAGCGTCATCCATGAAAACTGAGACGTTGAGACTGCCGGCCTTTTTCGGCGCAAAAAGCCATACCTCTTCCGCGCTTTTATCCGTGGCTTTGATCCCCATGGCGGTGATTTTCATTCTGGTCGTCGTGATGTTTTGGATCAGCTTGCAACAGGGCGCCTTCGGCACGCCCAGCGCCACCTACACCCTGAGCAACTACGGCGCGGTGTTCAGTGACCCCTTCGTCTACCGGGTGGCGGCAAACACGATCATTTTCACGGTCACCGCGACTTTCATCGCGCTGCTTTTCGGTTTGCCTATTGCCTGGCTGGTCGAGAGAACAACCATAGCCGGAAAAACTTTAATTTACGCAATCATGACCTTGGGGCTGTTGATTCCCGGCATTTATACCGCCATGGGCTGGACCATGATCGCCCATCCGCGCATCGGCATTCTGAACCGCTGGCTCGTGGACCTCTTTGGGCTTGCCGACGCGCCGATCAATATAGCAACGCCCATTGGCATGGGCTTCGTTCAAGGACTGAGTCTCTCGGCGCTGGCGTTCATTCTCACCGCGCAGATGTTTCGCGCCATGAATCCGACCTTGGAGGAAGCGGCGCGCGTCCATGGCATGGGCTATGGCAAAATTATGCGGCGAGTGACGCTGCCGCTGGCCCGGCCCGGCATATTGGCGGCGGTAATTTACATTCTCACCATTGGCGTTGCCACTTTTGATATTCCCGCGATTCTGGGTTTGGGCAATCGGGTGTATATGCTCAGCACGTTTATTTATCTCAAGGTCCATCCGCAGGGCGCTGGCCTGCCGGAATATGGCATAACCGGCGTAGTCGGCGCGTTCATGATTATAGTTGCCGGCTTGCTGACTCTCTGGTACGGCCAGGTGCTGCGCCAGGGCCATCGCTTCGAGGTGGTAACCGGAAAGGGCTACAAACCGGCTTTGATCCGGTTGGGCGGTTGGTCCGTGGCGGCCTGGAGTTTTATCGCCGGTTACGCATTCGTCTCGAAGCTATTGCCGCTGCTCTTGATCGCCTATGCGGCGCTGATGCCTTATTTCGTGCCGCCGTCGTTGGCGGCGATGAGCCAGCTGTCCTTCGCGCATTTTTACGGCATGGACTGGCAACTGGTACTGCGCGGTCTGACAAACACGGCGATTCTGGTGACGGTGGTGCCACTGGTGGTCTTACTGCTGGCCTTCGCCATCTCGTGGTTGATTGTCCGCTCCCGAAGCAGGCTTCGTTATGCGCTTGAGTTCGGCGCCTTCTTGCCGCAAGCCCTGCCGGAGGTCATCCTTTCCATCGGCGCCCTGCTTTTATCTCTCTTCGTTCTCGGCACGACGATTCCGCTCTACGGTTCGGTATGGATTATCGCTATCGTCTACGTCGTCGCCCGCCTTGCTTTCGCTACTCGGGCGCTCAACGGCTCGCTGCTGCAGATCCATCGCGAGCTCGAAGAAGCCGCATTCGTCGCCGGTCTTTCCAATGCGCGCACCGCCTGGCGCGTCCTGTTTCCGCTGATCCGGCCGACGCTGTTCTCGGTTTGGATATGGTCCGCCTTGTTGGTTTATCGCGAACTCACCGCCGCCGTGTTTCTCGCAGTGCACGACAATATCACGCTGCCCGCGGTGGTCTGGAGTTACTGGTATGGAGGCAATATCAACAAGGCATCCGCCGTCACGCTGCTCATGACCCTGGTATTGACGCCGCTCATTCTCGCCGCCTGGTGGTGGGGCAGGCGCAGTCAGGTTTCGGCAAATTAGCCCCAAGCAATTGCTGCCACGGGCAAAATCGCAAAGAATTCGCCGATGGACACCGATAACCTGCTGGAAATCATTCAACATCGCCGCAGCGCCAGGATCTACAAAACCGGAAAGGTCAGCGATGCCCAGCTCGAAACGATTTTGGAGGCGGCGCGCTGGGCGCCTTCAGGGGCCAATTCGCAACCCTGGGAGTTCGTCGTCACCCGCGACCGCAACAAGATGAAACGGGTAAAGGAAATCTACGCCAATGAGTGGCGCCAGCGAAAAATGGAAGACCCGATAAATTACAAGGGAATCAAGAAAGATTATGTCGGAGACGTGAGCGTGCTCGTGCTCGTGTGCGGCGACGCGCGGACGAAGCAAGTTTATCTAACCACAAGACAGCCGGCCGATCGCGAGAAGCTTTTTCAGGCAAGCATAGCGAACGCGGTGCAGCAGATGATGCTCGCGGCCGCCTCAATGAATCTCGGCACCGTCTGGGTTTCAGTGCGCGAAGAAGTGGAACCCGAATTGCGCGAGCTTTTCAAAGTGCCGAATGACGTGCGTTTGCTTTGGGTCGTTCCGATCGGCCACGCCCGCAGTTGGCCCAAAGCTAAAAAACGGCGCTCGGTTTCGAGCTTCACGCACTATGAGGCCTACGACCCGAAGAAGTTCAGGCGCCAATCCGACATTCGAGCCTGGCCGAAGAGTTGAGACAACAGCCTCAGTTCATCCTGCCGAAACGCCGCCACTAAAATATCGGTCGACCCAATCCGTGCTGCCATAGCCATCCACCGTATCGAACCGGTGGCCAAAAAGCAGCATGTCTCTTTATTTCCCCAACAGTTCGGCATTCTTTCGCGACTCACCTGCTCGAAGATGGTTACGATACACAACACGTGTTGAACCGAGGGGGAAGAGGGCTGCGCAGCCCTGCTGACTGCTTGGGATCGGTGCTAGACTCTGAACTCAGAGGCTTCTGAATATACTGAAGTAGCTTTCAACCTTTGTCGGATCGGGTCCTCACATAAGACTTTACAAATCAGCGTCCCAATTGTAAAAGCAGTCGAAGTGACCGCGACGCCAATCGTAATATACGGAAGGAACGCAGTTCTATACGGAACTAGATAATCTTGGTTCGGCAGCGCAGGAGGTTTCTGTAGATGGTGCAACTTGAGCGCGTTTCAATCTCGAAGCCGGCTCCGCCCGAGACCTATCTCGGCGTTGCCGAATCGATGATGGCTGGTGTTAGTGTGTTGGCTAAGCACGGAATTGCCGGACTGGCTCTGCCGTTGGTTGCCGCACACACGCTTGAATGCGCTCTCAAAGCCTACCTGTCACGTGATGGCCAAGACTCACGCCTGAAGCAACCCGCGTTACGCCACCACATAGAAGAACTTTGGAAACTTGCAAGGACGGAAGGTTTGCCAATTGGCGATGTTCCTGATTGGGCGGCCAACTTATCTCGCATCCATGACAAGCCTTACTATCTACGATACTCGACTGGCATTCACGGAATCGTAACACCGGCATCGGAGCCGATGGCAACTGAACTTGCGGCAATTATTGGCACGGTTCGTCAGGGTATTCACGACTATCGCAAAAGTTTAGAATGAAATGGTTCGCGTTGGTTACCACCACAGATTGACGGCGAACATCCAATGTGCCCGAGCCGCGAAGTCAAGCATTTTTGGCAGTGGTTGATCTCTCGTCGCGGGTGTGAT
>DATBLC010000339.1:0-54372 GCA_036555515.1 Binatia bacterium | reverse complement strand
TCCAGATCATCCGGCTTCTCGGGCCCCATATTGACGTTCATCGCCTGGCCGACCGCGGGATCCTCTGCTTCGTGTAGCGCGTAATGCACTGGCACCTTGAGAGCCAGATGCACCTGAAAGTATGAAAACTCATCGAGCTGGATGCTTTTCACCCTCTCGATGAACCTCCGCGGCAAATATTCCTCACCGACCATTTCGACGAACGTCGAGTGTGGATCGGTGTTAGAAACCACCCCCAATCGCGCTTTCCACTCCCGCCCATCGCGCAAACGCACGCCTGAGGCACGCCCCTTTTCGACCAGGATCTTTTCGACATGGTGCACGGCGCGAATTTGTCCGCCGTTATGAACGTAGGCTCTCTGCAAGACCTGGGCGATGGAATGGGAACCGCCACGTGCAAGCTCCGGTTTTTCATCGCCAGCGATCATTTTCAGCACTTCGATACCGCAGCTTGGATAATCCACGCCGACACCGCGCGGGATGGCCATCTGCGACAGCACCAGAATCTTCACCGCGTCGTTTTCAAACAACTCTTCGACGACCTGTCTAGGCGTCATCTGCGCGAGCCGTTTGAATTCCTTGCCGGCGTCGTCGTCAGCCATTGCGGCCGTTACTTCCTGATTGGGCTGATTGTAATAATAGGGAATCAAGCGGTCACGAATGATCTGGCGAAATTTGACGTGGGTCTCGCACCACCTGATGGCGTCTTTCCGAGAAAATTTGGCGATAAAGCTGAGCGTGTCTTCGAGAAATTGATGCTGCGAAATGGATCGCCCGTCTGGGAGCAGGAGCGAACTGATGACCGGCGGCGATACAAATTCGGCATGGTGGCCGTTATCCCACTTGAGATCCTTCCACACGGGCGAGACCGCGCGGTAATTCTGAAAATAGGCGAGAGTGTTGTGCCAGTAGCCCGGTAGGGTGATCTCTTCGCTGGCCAGCCGCCCGCCGTTTTCGAGCCGACTCTCGCAGATGACGGTCTTGAGACCGGCCATGCCAAGATAGGTGCCAAGAGCGAAATTATTCTGCCCCGCCCCGATAAGGATGACATCCCATTCGCCGTCGATCAAAGCTCTTCCTCGCTCATCTCTGCAAAAATATTTTCCGATATTCCGCCATCTTCTCCGCGTACGCTTTCTTATCCATATCGATCATTTCCACCAGCTCGATCTTGTCGGCGTTGGGAATAGGCGGATAAATCCCCTTGCGTGTCACAAACTCGCCGATGCCGGCCATGATCTTCAGCCCCTCTTCGCCTAGAAAAAACTCTATAAAAGCTTTGCCCGCGTTCGGATGCGGGGCCTTCGAGCCGAGCGCGACGGAATTGCCATCCCCCATGAACTTGCCGAGTCTGACGTAGTCCAATGGGATGCCTTTCTTGCCGTAAAAGACCACGTTTTTTAGGAATGCGATTCCGATGGGGGTTTCTCCAGTGGTGATGCGCTCCCCCGCGGGGGTGAGTGATTCCACCAACAGAGGCTTCGTTGCGGCCAGATCGCGAATGAACTTGTCGGCCTTTTCCTTCCCGCCCAGCACTTTGTGTAGACTGGCCAACCATTGCGCCGTCGTCGTGTGCTGGCTTGCGTCCGGCATGACAACCTTGCCGCGGAATTCCGGCTTGAGGAGATCTTCGAGCGACTTTGGCGCCTCGGCCGGTTTGATGATTCCCGCATGATAAACGATCCCGATAATGCTGTTGCGGTACTGCGGGCCTAGACTCGGATGAATTACCTCCTTGGGAAATGCTTTCGCCGCCGCCGAATCGTATCTCGTTAACGCTCCTTCTTTGTACATGAACTCCATCGGAGGGGTAATCGTCAAGACCACGTCGTAGAGAGGTTTGCCGGTCCGCGACTCACCGAGCGCTCGATCCATTACTTTGGTCGATGCCGAGCGCCAGAAGTCAACATCGAGCCCGGTTTTTTTCTTGAACGCCGCCGAGATTAATTCCATCGTGTCGTTCTCGATGGAGCCATAAACCACAACCTTGCCGCCTTCTTTCTTGGCCGCATCGACCAGTTTGCTATCCTGAGCCTGAAGTGAACTGGTTAGCAGAACGCTCAACCCCAGCGAGAATAGCCTGACAAGTCCGGTAATCCGCATGACTGTCACCTCCTCGACGTTTCTAGCAATCTCAATATCGAAAAGCCAAAACAATGTCCATTGTTTGTTTCTCCCTCGGCCATTTGCTACCTTCGAACTTAACCGAACATGACATCGCAAGAAAAGCTCAAAAAAATCCGCGAGGAACTTAAGCAGATCTTTCTCGAACGGGCCGATTTGATCGATGGCGCCCTCGCCGCGCTGCTCTCTTCTCATCACGTGCTTATCATCGGCCCGCCCGGGACGGCCAAGTCGATGCTCGCCGACGAGCTGTGCCGCCGCATCGAAGGCGCGAACTATTTCCAGTGGCTGTTAACCCGCTTTACGACGCCGGAAGAGATCTTCGGCGCGGTGAGCCTGAAAGCGCTGGAGCAGGACGATTATCGCCGCGTGACAAGCCGCAAACTGCCCGAGGCTCATATCGCTTTCCTGGACGAAATTTTCAAAGCGAACTCTTCGATCCTGAACGCGCTCTTGACCCTTATCAATGAGCGCCGTTTTCACAATGGTAAAGAAATCGCGGAGGTGCCCTTGCTCACTCTCTTCGGCGCCAGCAACGAGCTGCCCGAGGAAGAGGAGCTTACGGCGCTCTACGACCGTTTTCTCGTCCGCTTCGTGGTGCGCTACATCGCGGAAGACTATCGCTTCCTGCGCATGCTGGAATCGCCACCACAGAGCGAGCGCACCTGCCTCACGCTCGGCGAACTGAGAGAACTCCAGCGCGAGGCGCGCGACGTCGTCATTCCACCCCATGCTTACCGAAGCATCGCCGATATTCGCCGCGAGCTAAACAAGAAAAACCTTCAGGCCTCCGATCGCCGCTATCGCCAGTCTTTGCCTCTGCTTCAAGCCCATGCCTACCTCGACGGCGGCAAAGAAGTGCAGGAAAAGAATTTGTTTTTCCTCGAACATGTCCTGTGGCGCGATCCGCCGGAGCACGAGCAGGTGCGCGCGACGATTCGCGAGCTGCTGCTCGGCTACGAACAGGAAATCACCGAATTGCTTTACGAGTCGCGCGAAATTCGCGACTCGGCGGTCCAGCCCGGCCAATCCAGCGACGAGCGCGCTCGCGCGCTCATCGAGCTTCACACTAAGCTCAGAAATATCCTGACAAAAGTCGACCAAATCATGGAAAAAGCAAAACGGCTCGGCCGCCCCCTCGACCGGGTCAACTCGGTTAGAAGCGAAATCGAGCATTTGCAAAAAGAAATGCTGGAGCAGTTCTGATGCCGCCCAAGCGAGACAAAACAAAACTCACCAAGCGCAGTTTCCACCCGCTCCCGTCAAATACCTGTTGGGTTGAAAACGATGCCTACGACCGCCGCGTCTGGCAGGCCCTGCGCGCCGAATCCCCGTCGCTTGGCGAGCTGGAACAAAACGGCAGCATGTTTCTGCCCCACTTCGCATCCCTGCTTCAGGATATTTTCTGCTTGCTTTTCAAGTACAACGTGGTTTTTCACGACATAAACGACGTGCTTGCCAGCGCCTTGCTTAACCAGACGTTTCTCAACGGCGTGCGTCAGGGAGGGCAATACGAGATCCTGCGCGAGCAAACCCTTTTAAACGAAGCCCATGCCGGCCTGTCGACGTTAATTCTGGGCGAACGCTTGCTCGGCATCATACGCGAGCAAAAGCTTCTTACCCAACGCGACCTGCGCGATCTGTGGGACATACAAAAACAGGAGGAACTGGTCGGCCAGAAAATGGCAGAATACGACAACGCCGATACCATTCCCGAAGACCAGTTATCGGAAGAAGGAAAAAAGGCGCTGCAAAAAGCCAAGAAAAAAATGGCCGGCGAAGTCCAAGGAGCCGAGGCGTTACTGCGCCACAAAGCGGCGCAACTCAAGCAGGATTTGAAGCAAATTGAATCCCAAGCGACCAATCGGCTGCACGCCGAATCGATCAAAGTCGCTCAGCAATTGGAAGACGCCAGCGAAGAGGCGGAAAGCTGGGGTGATACGCTCGGCAACGGCGAGCGCTCCCCTCCGGGACAAAAGCTGGAGCTTGGCAAAAGGCTCGCCGGCAACGAGAAACTCAAAAAACTCGCCCGCATGGTTGGCCGGATGAAATTGCAGTCGATGGCGCTGCGCAAGAAAGTCTTCGAGCGCGCCAGTGAAGAGGTATTGGAGGTCGAGCAGGGCGACTCGCTCCATCGCCTCTTACCCCACGAGTTGCTGAGCTTGCATCATCCGGTGCTGCGCAAAGATTTTCACCGGCGCTTCCTAGACCAGGAGTTGATTCAATACTCGCTGCGCGGCGTCGAAGAAAAAGGCAAAGGTCCGATGATCGTCTGTCTCGACGGCAGCTCGTCCATGTCCGGCGACAAAGAGATCTGGTCCAAGGCCGTGGCTTTGACCCTGCTCGACATCGCCCGGCGCCATCGGCGCTTGTTTCGTTCTATCTGCTTTTCTTCCGCGGAAACGCCGCTGCAAGTGCTCGACATGAACCCCCGCGACCGCTACCAGGTCGACACCAAAACGGTGATGGACTTAGCCGAGTACTTTCCCGGCGGCGGCACCGATTTTCAAACGCCGCTGGACGCGGCGTTGGACTGTTTGAAAGAGTCACGCTTCAAAAAGGGTGATATTATTTTCATTACGGACGGAGAGTGCCAGGTGAGTCCCGAGTGGGCTGAACGATTTCGCAAGGAGAAAGATAAACTCGGTTTTTCGCTGTTTTCGATTCTGATCGACGTCGGTCCGGCTTCACTCGGCACTTTGCAGGAGTTCAGCGACCGGATCACCACTATCAAGCAGCTTACCGGGGAAAGCGCGAAAGAGATATTCCTAGATTTCTAAGACAGCAGCACTGGAACATTAGAGTTTGGGGTTTTGAACGCAGGAATTCAACATTTCATCGATCCACTGTTCCGGTCTTTACTTCCTGGTAAGAGGCGATTGAGAAAGCCCATAAGTCTTTGTCAGCACCCTGCGACAATTTCATGTCAGATTTGCCAGTATGACCTCCTCGCTTGCATTTAAATCCATCGGTTTGCCGAAGGGCTGAGGCCAATCAATGCCCGTGGGCCAATAAATTTCTACCTGATTGCCGTCCGGATCGAGAAAATATGCACCCACCGCGTTGCCGTGACTAACGGTGCGCACAATGGGAACGTTTCGTTCCAATAACAGCCGGTAAAACTCCTTGAGATCGGCAAGGCTCGAGCAGCGAAAGGATATCTGCTGAACCACCTTGCCCTCTTCCCGCCCCGGCACGAGCAACAATTCATGATGCTCTTTTGAGCGCTCTTGCGCAGTCATAAAGACACTGCCGGTATGCGGACTGACATCGCTGACCGTCAGACCCAGAACATCTCTATAGAATTCCGTGGAACGCTCAATGTCCCGCACATATAGGCCTACATGACCCAACGAAGTTACCTTAGCCATAGAACCTCCTTTAGCGACGGGTTCAGTTCCGTTCCTCTCGCTGCAGCATGGCCATAAACCCTCAGTAGTCTAGCAAATTACAACTCCGTGGTCATCTATAGGTTTAAGCCCATCAGATGTTTCTCGGCGGTCATGCGCGCGTCGTTCCAGACCTGCATCAGATGCCCCCCGATTAACACTCCGTCGGAGCCGAGTCAATCACAAACACGCTGGATGCCTTGCGTTCAATCTTAACGCCGCCCGCGAAATGGTTTCGTTTATTGACAGCCCTTCTCCCCAAGCGGTACATTGTCACGTCAACGAGCAGCGTTTTTCGATTCGTCCACGTGGAGCCGCTTACCGGTCACTGGCTGTCTTTGCTCAAATACCGATTCATACGGGGAGCATTTATGATCAGACGACTATTTTTCGTTTTGATGCTGACCGTCGCCATCTTTGCCGTCCCGGGACTCCTTCCTGCCGCCCCAGAGATCGTAATTGGTTACGCCAATATAAGCGCGCGAGTGAGCCCGCTTTGGATCGCACAAGAAAAGGGTTTGTTCGCAAAATACGGCGTCAACGTCCAACAAGTTTATATGCCCGGTTCCCCGGTCATGATCGCCAGCATGTCCAGCGGGCAAGTCCACCTAGCGAACAGCGGCGGCACCGCAGCCTTAGGCGCTGCGGCCGGCGGCTTGGATTTGCGCGTCATTGGCACGTTTACCAGCCGGATCCCCTTCGATCTGGTAGTCAGGCCGAACATCAAGAGTCCGAAAGATCTCAGGGGTAAACGCATCGGCGTACAAGTGATCGGTGGGACGATCTGGATGGGAGCGATGCTAGGACTGGAGCACTTGGGGCTGGATTCGCGCCGCGACGACATCCAGATCGTCGCGGCTGGCGATCAAACCATGCTGAGCCAGGCATTGGAGAAAGGAACAGTGGATGGGACGGTAGTGGATAGCGCTTTCAGCAACCACTTAAAGCAGCGCGGATTCCCAATCTTGGTGGAGCTTTCAAAGACCAATATTCCGTTCGTCAGCAATGGCATAATCGCCCGGGCCGGATACCTTCAACAGCAACCGGACGCGGCGCGAAACACCTTGAAGGCGTGGCTGGAAGGAGTCGCCTATGCGCTTAGCCCCAAGATGAAGCCCGCCGTGATCGAAACCATCGTGAGACGTTTGAAGGTGTCCAATCCGGCTCTCGCCGAGCAAGGGTATCAGGATCTGCTGCGCGCGACGGACCGAAAACCCTATCCTTCCGTGGAAGGCTTGAGGAACGTGCAGCGTTTAATGAAATTGCGCAATGCCGCGGTGGCGGATCTCAAGGCTGAGGGTCTGATCGACGCGAGGCTCATTCAAGAACTCGACCAGAGCGGTTTTATCGACCAGCTTTACAACGCTTACGCAGTAAAATGAAGGATTTCCAGTGGCATGAGAAAACTTAAACTCTAACTCTGGATCCTGAATTTGAAAATCGGGAACCTGTCAGTCTCCTCCTTTGAGCAGAGTGGCGGCGCTAGCGCGACTGTTCCCTGGCAGTTCAACCCGGGGGACCATCCGGCAATTGTCAAAATCCTGACGGCGAAAGGCCGTGCGATTCGGTAACCCAACAACCGCTTCACATCAATTCAGTTGCTGATTTTCTGCTCTGGAATCTTCGAGATTGGTGTCCCACGGGTAAAATTCCAATTTAAAAAAACCCGTGATGATCATCTTAGCTATTCCCTCCTTAAGCGATAGCGTGTTAAAATATTTTTTGTGATGCGCTATTGGACTGTTTCAGTACTTCTTCTGGGTTGCCTCTCGTGTGCTGCGGTAAAAACCGAACAATCGGAGATGCCTCTCTCTCCGTCTGCGCTCCACAATGTCTCCGTCGTGGACCAATTGACAAGCGATGAGATACTTCAGAATTCCGCTCGAACCCATCAAAATATTTATGGAACCATATATCGAATTAACTTCGGGTCGCAGCTGGTGAACGTTAAGACATCGGTTCGCGAAACGGCGGACTCGAAGACTGGAATAAGTGGAGATCCAGCATCGGCCAGCGTACCGCGCTATTTTGAATTGCGCGCGACATCGGTCTTGGCGGGGACTAGTCTGGTCGGTGACGGCGAAATGTCGTATAGCGTCTTAGACTCTTCAGCGGACAACATGAGGCCAGCAATGATTCGTTTTGGGCTCACGCACCGCTGGAGAGATCTTAAGTACGGCGCCGATTACAAGTCCGTCACGAAAGGATTCATACCGATCGCGGGTCTGGTCGCGGATCAACCGCGCGACGATGCTCTAATTTGGGTCGAACACGGAGTCGGTCCTTTCAATCTCCGCGGCTCCATCGGCGAGTCTTGGGAACGCTTGACCGATACTGACCTCCGCGTGACCCGACTTGCGGGCGCCACGCTTCAGATCAACCGGCCTCGATGGGGAGGATCGTTAACGACCAGTTATGGATTGATTGATCAAGGCGTGGGCGCGAATGAAGAAAGCACAGTGGTTATCAATAGGCTTACGACCTCATATCATCCGAGCAATTTTCTCTTGTTGGAACCTAACTTCAGCATCAAGGATGAGTGGAACCAACATAGCGGCGTGAGGACCCAAACGCCCGCCTCGGGTTTCTCGATTACCTACACTCCGCCGGGAAATTCCTTTCTATTGATGGGTGGTACTACGTTCAGCCGAATATTTAACAGTGACGGAGCGAGCGACGTCAGCATGCATGGAACATCGGCCGGCGTCGATTGGAAAATCGGCAAATTTCTCGGACCAAACGACACCCTGTCCTTCACTTTCAATTATGATAGGCGGCTCGACCGCATTTTTCGGGCCAATTCCCAAGATGGCCTATCGGGCATGCTGCAATTTAAGATCGCCGGCTTCTGAAGGGAAACGCCCGCGCGAGACTCATTCGAGACTAGATCAGAGTTGCTCTATCGTCGAGGTCTACAGCGCTACGGCGCAAAATATAATCAAAACGCTCAGTTCCTTGATTCGAATGCCAGGGTAGCATAGCGCATGTAGATGCCGCCCCGCGGTTCGGCCAGCGGACCGTTCGCCACCAGGCAGGCGATGACATGCTTGCTCCCGGGGACCGCTTTGTCAATTACCTCTACCCGCTGCGGCGCGTTGATGCCGGCGATGGCGCCGCCGGCGCGGTTGATTTTCCCGTCGATCCACACCTCGCCGTAATTGTCGACGTTGGTCTCGAAAAACACCCGGGAATCCGTCAACGGGACGCCGTCGAGCTCTGCGGGAATCACTAGCGTGATCCGGTACCAGCCGAAAGTAAAGCCTGTTGAGATACTTTGGCGGACGTTTTTGCACACCTCCCACTTGGAGTCATCATACTCAGCCAGACGCGCTGGAGTGTTTGGCAACTGCGCCACAAGACCTTCATTGGGCTCGCCCGGCACTAGCCCCGGCCCGATGCGCCACTGTCCCTTCACCTTTTGGCGGTCCGATTCGTTGTTTAAGTCCAAGGTTATGCGTGGCATGATTACCTCCCGTCCGTAATTTTACCGTGCCGCCATTTATATCAACATGGCGGTGAAAATTTCCAGCCCCACGGCAATGGCAGCATAAAATGAACCCTGAAGTTCATCGGGGCTATCACCAACCTAGCGCCAGCGCCCAGCAATAGATGACCACGCCGAAGGTCGCACCGCCGCATATCCATTGGAAGTTAGGGCCTAGCGGAAGGGGCGAGACGAGTGCTATAAAGATGCCTGACGCGCCGCCGACGAGAAAACCCAGCAGATGAGCCAAAACATCGACTCGACCGCCTCCCACTCCGAGCATCCCGAGCAGGGCGAGAGCCGCCGCCATGGCGATCCACGCCCGACGTTTGCCTCCCGCCCGGCCCTGCCGGATCATCGCGAGGCTTCCAAGAATGCCGACAGCGCCGAAGACAGCCGTAGAAGCCCCGGCGGAATCATGGGGTGAGCCTTGAAGAAAAGAGTTGGCGAGATTACCGACCGCGCCCGCTGAAAATACCACAGCAGCGGCAACCCCCACGCCCAATTGGGCGGATACAGGGGCAAAGAAAATGGCAATGCCAAACGCATTGCTTACCGCATGGGCAACGTCAGCGTGCAACGTTAAGGCGGTCACAGCCCGCCAGAGTTCCCCGTCAAATATCCGCCCCGCGTTTGCGCTGCCGCGTTCGAGCCAGGGTCGCTCCGAGTTTGACACGGCGGTCACAGAAAAAAACCCGAGCAGTAATAGTCCCAACGCCGCTCCCGCGAACAAATTTACCCATGCAACCGATACGTCCCTCCGCGGCGCCTTCGATAGATCTTCGTTCTCATACGCCGCGAGCTCGGTAAGCGCTCTGTCCATCTCATGGCGCGGCACTGTAAGCACGAAGCCATCCAATGTCCGATGGATTCGCGGCGAGAGCCCCTGGGATAAAAGCACCAGCTCCCACTCGTGCGCCAAACTATCGTTGCGCGCAACGCGAAGAACAGTTTCCAAATCTTCAGTCATCGCCGGTGCCCCTTGTTCCTCTATTCTAACAAAGACTTGCCATGATAAGGTACCCTGGTAATCATGAAGAGTATTGAAGTCTTGGTCCTGCCGCAGGTCTCAGACGAAGTGCTGCATCGAATTCAGAATGTCGACGGCCGGCTCAACGTCATCGACGCCAGAGGATGGTTTGACGTAGAGCTTCGCGCCACTTGGCCGCAGTGGACCGTGGAGCGGTATCTCGGCGAGAGAAAACACCCTGCGACCCGCGTTGAGGAACGAAATCACGCTCTGGCCAAGGCCGAGGTCGTGCTCACGGGTTGGCCGCCGCTGAAGGATTTAAGAGCCCGCGCGCCGCGCCTGCAGTGGGTCCATGAGCTTCCCGCCGGAGCGAGCAATTTTTTCGAAACCGATCTTTGGGGCTCCGACGTTTTGCTGACCACGTCGCGCGGGCTAACCAATAGACGGCCCATGGCCGAGTTTGTGCTGGCGAGCTTTCTCCACTTTGCCCGGGGCCTTCATTTGAGTTACCGGGATCGAATCCGCCGCCGCTTCGATCATCGAACTTACGATCCGGTAATCGTCCGCGATAAGACAGTCTGCGTGGTCGGCACGGGCGGCATCGGCCAGGAGGTGGGAAAGCTCTGCGCGGCGGCCGGAATGCGGGTGGTCGGCACACGCCGTCGCGTGACTTCGGGGGCACGGCTTTTGCCGGGTTTTGCGCGGGTAGAACCGTCGGGCTTTCTCAACGACTTGCTCGGAGAGAGCGAGTTCGTGGCCGTGTGTTGCCCTTGGACGAAGGAAACGACGCACCTGATCGGCCGGGTGGCATTCGCGGCGATGAAATCCGAAACCGTTTTGGTCAACATCGCGCGCGGTGAGATTATCGACGAAGAGGCTCTGCTGCACGCTTTGGCCGGCGGAAAACTTCGCGGCGTCGCCCTGGACGTCTACGAAGGGGAGTTCGAGCGGCCGCCCGATGCGCATCTGTGGGAAGATGAGCGCGTCGTGATTACACCGCATGTATCGGCGCTAACGGACATTTCCGAGCACGGTGGGGTGAAGTTATTCTGCGACAACCTGACTCGTTACCTGGAAGGCCTGCCGTTGGAAAACCTCATAGACTGGGAGCGGGGATATTAAGGCCGTCGAAGCTAGCATTGCAGCCTGGAATAAATTTCGCCAAAGAAAGAAAATATCATGAGATTCATCCTTCGCAATCACCACGGCGAAGAATCAAAAGATGTTAGAAACATTTATTGAACGCGTTCCAAAGGCGGAACTGCATATCCACGTCGAAGGTTCCCTGGAGCCCGACCTCATGTTTGAGCTTGCGCTGCGCAACGGGTTGAGGCTTCCCTTCAAGTCCGTCGATGATGTGCGCAAAGCCTACGCGTTCACTGACCTCCAATCATTTCTCCAAGTTTATTATCAAGGTATCCGCGTGCTGGTCAGAGAAATGGACTTCTACGAATTGGCCCGGGCTTACCTGCAAAAGGCCCATGCTCAGAACATTCGCCACATTGAAATGTTTTTCGACCCTCAAGCCCACACAAGTCGAGGCATTGCGTTTGAAACCGCGATTAGCGGAATTCGCCGTGCCATGGTAAACACCCAGCAGCAGTTCGGTATATCATCGAAGCTGATCATGTGCTTCCTGCGGGATCTGAGCGAAGAGGCGGCGATGGAGACCTTGCGTCAAGCGCTACCATTTAAGGACTGGATCATTGCGGTGGGATTGGATTCAGCCGAGGTCGGTCACCCGCCGGAAAAATTCAGCAGGGTGTTTGATAAGGCGCGTGAGGAGGGATTTTTGACAGTTGCCCATGCAGGCGAAGAAGGGCCACCGGAATACATCTGGCAAGCGCTGGAGAGGCTCAAAGTATCGCGCATCGATCATGGCGTCCGCTGCATTGAAGATCCCGACCTGACCGCAAGGCTAGCCGCTGACGGCATACCATTGACCGTTTGCCCTCTGTCCAACGTCAAACTGCGAGTCTTCGAATCCGTTGAAAAGCATAATCTAAAACAACTGCTCGATCGTGGGTTGCGTGTGACGATAAATTCCGACGACCCGGCTTATTTTGGCGGCTATATAACTGAGAATTTTCTAGCCGTACAAAAAACCCTGGGTCTAGACCGCAATGACATTTGTCGTATGGTGCGAAATTCGTTCCAGGGCGCTTTTCTTAGCCCAGACCAAAAGCAAAGTTTACTAGACGAGCTGGACGACTTCATATCAAGGAACGAAGAGAACAGCTCGTGAATCAACAGCACTGGAGCATTGCGGCGCCGATGATCGCGATCGTTACCTAGAAGTCTATCCGGTAGATATCCGGCAAATTACGATACTGCTCGGCGTAGTCGATTCCGTAACCTACGATAAAACCCTTAGCGATTTCGAACCCCACGTAGTCCAGCGGCGTGTCGACGAGCCGCCGTTCTCGCTTGTCGATGAGAGTGCAAACCCTAATGGAACGAGGCGCGAGTTCCTTGAGTTTGTTCTGGATCGCCTCGAGAGTGACCCCGGTGTCCTCCATATCCTCGACCAACAAAATATCACGCCCGGATACCGGAACCTGAAGCTCTTTAGTGATCGCCACTTGCCCTGAGGTTTGGGTTCGAGAGCCGTAGCTTGCGGCGCCGAGAAAGTCAATTTTTACCGGAATAGTCAGCTGCCGGATGAGGTCAGCGAGAAAGACGAAGGCACCTCGTAAAATTCCAATCAGAACTAAATCGCGCCCCATGTAATCGGCGCTAATACTCGCGGCCAGTTCTCTAACCCGCTGCGAGATCTGGTCCCGGGAAAACAGGAGAACAAGGCGTTCGGTCCCGGTCTGCATGGCGCTTTTCTTCCGACCAGGCCCACTTAGGAGCGCTTTGCCGCCTAGGCGAACGCCGTTTCAACTTCGCGTACTTCCATCTTCGCGACGTTCGCGCCCAATTTGATGCCGGCAGCCGCAACCTCCGCCTGGAATGCCTTGCCCTTCGCTTCAAGGTCCGCCTTGTCTTTGTAGTTCCTGACCCAAATGAACTCGTTTTGCGGACGGTTCACCCAAGCACCGACGATGGGCACTCCGATTCGTTCGTGCAGCGCCATGATTTCCTCTTTGAAGTGCTTGAGGAATGCGTCCATCTCACCCTTGTTGATCGTGTAAATGCGAATCTGTGACAACATATCGATCTTCCTCCATCGTTACTATCTGTCGGACTATTTCGAGACAAAAAGTATCCGAGTTAGCCCGGTCATGTCAACTTGACCTCGCGGACGATCGACACGAGCCGCCAGAGCAGCAACCACAGCATCGCGGATGCCACGCCCAAGCACAGCGCCAGTATCTTGAGGCCGCGCCCTCGCGACATTGCGGCCTGTCCGCCGACTACAGGAGTATCACGAATGACGCGATAACCCGGTGGTGGAAATTGGTTTGCACGGAGCACCTTGGCGCCAAGCGACCAAAGATAGACGGCGAAGGCGACCAGGGGCGCTGACAAAAAGACACCGGACACGAAAAACACGAGCTTCACTCGATTTGCCGATTTTTCAGGCTCAGATAGAAACCAGTCGCGCAGGGGATTCCGGTAGCGCTCGAAGCCAACGACTAGCAACGCCCCGGCGAGCGCGCCAAAAACGACGAACAGCACGGCTTGCCGTCGTGCAACAGGATCGGCTCGACGGATCTCGGTCATTTCTCCGTTGCTTTTCTTCCCCGCGCCTCAGGAATGGCCAGCCGCCGCGCGGTTTTAGTTTCTAAGCTAGACGATTTGCGGCTGACCTTGTCGCACTTCAATGGCTCATTCACTGTGATCGCTGTTCCCGACCGAGCCGGGCGCCTCACAAGATGCGCAGAAACTCTACCAGATCCAGCAGGTCATTCTCCGTCAGCTTCTCAGCCGTCCCCGCCTTTTGCACGTACTCCCACATGTAGCGGACGGTCTGCTCGAGCGTCGCGAAGCGGCCGTCGTGGAAGTACGGCGCGGTGAGGGAGACCACGCGCAACGACGGAACTTTGAACTTCCCTCCAGAGAAGACGTCCTCCACTTCCTTCTTATCGAAGGTCGGGGGGAGATGGCAGGCCTGGCAGCCCGCCCTCACAAAGACGACATAGCCGCGCTTGGCCGCGGCCGGCGCCACATCCGACGGAGTCCCGTCCGCGTTCAAGTTACGGTTCGCCGGATAGCCAAGCGCCGTCACGTAGGCCTCCAGGGCTTCCAGTGTCTCCGGTGAGGGCTCCGGCCCCTTCATGCGGTTAACGATGATGCCGCGGATGTTGGCTTGCAGGCTCGGGGCTGTGCCCGCCCATGAGAAGGCCTGCCGCGTGCCCGCGCCCCAGAGCGTCGGCGTGCTGCGGCCATTCGGGTCGCCGTCCGGCACGACCTCCAGGCCGACGTATGTCTTGTTGTTGGTGTGACCATGATTCGGATGGCAGGATGCGCATGACCACTTGCCCTCAGCGGAGAGCCTCACCTCGTTGAACAGTTCCCGCCCCTTGGCGATGGCCGGCGTCTCGGCAGCCTGCATAGGCGTCAATTCCTGTTGCGTCGCACAGCCGGTCGCCAGCACAAAAGCGCAGCTAACAAGGAGAGGAATGAGTCGATTCCGCCGGCTCGGCATAGGGCCCTCCTTCAGGTGACAGATGATAGAAGATTTCTTTGGAAGGGGTCAGCCGTCGAGAACTGGTAGTTGCCCGCCATTCTCTAGATTATTAACCAACCTGCTGAGGAATCGAACCGACCCTCTACCCGACTATTTGGATGGAGAAAGTATCCGGTAACAATGAGTTATGCAACGAGCGGAGTTTCTGTGGTCCGCTTTCGATCACCCACTCACAGCAAAGTGATTTGCGATTTCAATGACCGAAGAAATATCGATTACAGGATGATGCTGACCGCTCCGTGCTCTCTTAGCGCTTCCATGTCTAACACGGTCCGCTTGTAGTGAATTTTCAATTCCCTGTCTACCTGTTTTAGCCTATGCTCATACCATCCCACATAGGGACTTGTGTCCCCCATGCGGAACCGGTACACGAGGAAGGAGGACGTCACAAATATCTCGTATCCCTCCACCTTGATCCGTACATTAGCAATGAAGCGCCTGGTGCGAGACCAAGGATATTCCCTGTGACCATGCCGGCTTTTCAGTCTTTCCACTCGAGCCCGGAGCCGCACCATGTCATCGTCAATGAACACCAGTTCCTTTCTTGGATCGCCCTCCGGAAGATCTGTGGTAGGGACTACATATCTGCCATCCGCGGTAAAAAGAGCCAACCAGTCATCTAACCGCCAATCATCCAACAGAGCCGCCTCCTGGTAAAGAAAATCCTCCACCTTTTCTCGGAGAGTAGGTACGCTCTTATCTATTCCTCCGGGATTTGCTTCTGGCATTGTGCTTCTCCCTTGCTAGCTGGCTACCGCTGAATGCTCCCTGACTACTGTGTCCTTTGTTTCAACGTGTCCCAGTCCTAACATATGGCCGTACCACTGGCGCCAGAAAGCTCGCAACTGGAGCTCGTCCTCGGCAATGGCTTCTCGGTGCATGCCTCGCGATAGTTCGGACCATTCAACCCCTTCAGCTTTATAGCCCGCCTGACACGATTCGATTGCTTCCACATCGTCCGGGGTCGCGAATCCTCCCGGCCCGTGGAAGGTAAGAAAATTGTCCAGTCGGCGGGCGAGGAGTTCGGCTGTCTCTTCTTTAGGCGCTAGTTGCCAAGCTGTTACCTCCATAAGGTCAGGAGTTATGGGCCAGAAAATCCTGACTGTAATATCGATAGAGTCGATTAACATCAGATTAGGATACACTAAAAGGTTTCGGCTTATGTCGGCCATTAGCCGAGTCCTCTGCTCGCCGAACTTCTCCACCAACCTTGCACGGATCCTGGCGATTTCTTCCTTGGTCTCTTCACCAAACAGAGGGCTCCAACGGGCTATGGGCCGGCCTCGTACCCCGTCATGTTCCTCAACCGCGTGACCATTGCCCAGGGCCCGGGCCGGCCTACTGAAGGCGGTTTGCACCGCACTACTTTTTACCCCCAGGCTGGTTACGTATTCAAAATAGGTCTTGTGAGTGGGTTTGACATGGTATCCATCCAAGCTGTTCTCGACCAGTAGCTTCCAGTTGGCCTTTATGAAGTACCGATTGGAACCCGGAATTATTCTCATTCCTTTTTCCGCTTGGTCAACAACGAGGTCCAGGTAATCCCGCGCACCCGCTAAATAGGTCATCAAATCTTCGACAGCCGGATTGAAGCTGACGAAAATAAAGCCTCGGTAATTGTCCACCCGAGGTGGCGATTTAAGGCCCATACCGGCTCGGTTGAAAGCCTTGCCGTATCCTGCTTCATCCGGCACTCCTATCAGCTCTCCCTGGTTGTTGAAGGTCCAAGCATGGTAGAAGCACTGTAAAACGTCGGCGTTGCCTTGGTCACGCCGGCAAATCAGCGCACCCCTGTGTGTGCAGGTGTTCAAAAAAACACGCACCCTGCCATCGCTGCCGCGCACGAAGAAAAGGGGTCTCCCGGCCACGTTCCGGCGCCGGTAGTCCCCGGGGTTCGCTACCTCAGACTCGTGGCACAGATACAGCCAGCACTTGTTAAAAATTCGCTCTTGCTCCATCTGCAGAATCTCCGGTGATGACATAGCCGAGCGATGGACTCGGAAGATCCCTTCTTGAGGGTTATCTATAACGATGCCGTTAAGTTCCACCATGTTCAGCCCCCATTCCCGCGACCGATGACCCGGCAAAATTGCCGGCTAAACTGCGCGAACTATCGCCGGCCGAGAGAGAGTTTGTCAAGCGCCGCCGTCAACTGTCCAAAAATCGCCAATCCGGCGGCATACCAAGGTTTATCCATGGCATATTCAGGCAAACAAATGGGGGCCCGCATTCCATTGGTAAGGCGAGCAATCGATATTCTTCTGTAATCAATCATTAAACCAATTGCGATTTTACGGAATTGTTCGGAACTGGCTTCGAGATTTTCGCGCCGTCGACGCCGCACGGATTCCGTATGAATGCAATCTCTTTAAGAAATCGTATTGTAACACCTTTCATAGGTGTTATTATCAACATCATGGGTTCCCACCGTCGCTGGAGATGATCGGTGCCCAGGTCGAGGTGTGGCATCCTGTCGGCTTTGGTCGTTTTCTTTCTTCGTTACTCTTCGCTCTCGCTCGCCATGCCCGTTGAGGAATTGGATCCGAACCGAGGATGGCGGACCAAAGACTTGATTATTTCGGGTAATAAAGAGATCGGCTCTTCAGAATTGGAAGACGTATTATCTACAAAGACCCGCCCCTGGTACGCTCCATGGCGCGCCCGGCCGGTTTTCGATCCAGCAGTCTTTGCTTCCGATCTGGAACGCATCGTAAAGTTCTATCAAGACAGGGGCTATTACGAGACGAAGGTCACTCACGATTTGGCTGTGGATGACCAGGACGGCTCGGTGGCGGCGACGATTCACGTCACCGAGGGAGAGCCTATTCGGGTGGCAAAGATCTCGGTCGAAATCGTCGATGCGCCCGAACTAAAACCAGATGTGGACGCGCTTCTCGGAAAACTCCCGCTTCGTGAGGGACAGCTTTTTGCGGTGGACCCCTATCAGCGAACCGAGGTTCAAATAAGAGACTTCTTTTATGACAAAGGCCGGGCGGCTATTGCCATCCAGCGAAAAGCGGAGGTGATTCTCGATCGGCACGTGGCCAACGTTTCTTATACCCTGAATGCCGGCCCGCAAACGCAATTCGGCACAACCACGGTGGAGGGACTGAAGAATGTCGAGGAATCGATTATCCTCCAAGAGTTGACCTACAAGCCCGGCGAACAGTTTTCCGGCACGGCGCTTCGGACCACTGAAAAGAATCTCCGGGAGCTCGATTTATTCGGCCAAATCATCATCGAACCACAACCCTCTCTTCCCGATACCGCCGTCCCGGTCAAGATACGCCTCCAAGAGAAACCACCGCGCGAGATCCGTGTCGGGTTGGGCTTTGGCAGCGAAGACAAGGTGCGCGGCCAGATCCGCTGGCGCAACTACAACTGGCTCGGCGGCGCGCGAAGACTTGAAGTAGGAGCGAAGGCATCGTTTATTACGCGCGAATTGGACCTTCAATTTCTTCAACCTCATTTCCTCGCCCCCGAGAACCGTTTTATGATCACCTTTGGACCGCAGCAGTTCGACGAACCGGGTTATCTCCTTAACGCAACCCGCCTGCACACCAGGTTTGAGCGCAAATTTACCGATCGGTTTACCGGCTTCTTGGCGCATCGTCTGGAATACGAAAACTTGTCCGAAGTGCCCGATGCATCGCTACGCGCCCTGGGGCCGTTCGACAAAAAGGGACTGCTTTCCGGCCTCTCCGCAGGGTTTCTATGGAACAACGCGAACGACCTGCTGAATCCCACCAGCGGTTGGACCCTTTCGTTTGCCGCAGAAGAAGTGGGCGGATTTCTCGGCGGTCGATTCGATCTATACAAACTTCAAAGTGAGGTCAGAGGGTACTATCCGCTGGCCGAAACGACGGTTTTCGCGTCACGATTGAAACTGGCGTGGGCAGAGCCATTGCGTAGCGACGAGGACGTGCCCCTCTTCGAGCGCTTTTACGCCGGTGGCGGCAATAGCGTACGCGGCTACGGACGCAGTCGCCTAGGACCTCTCTCTACCTCAGATGATCCCCTGGGGGGACGAAGCTTGATTGAAGGATCCTTTGAGTTGCGTCAGCAATTTACCGAAAAAATCGGTGGTGCCGTATTTGTCGATTTCGGACAGGTTTCGTTGCGATCGTTTAACGTACCCGTTGACAGCCTAAAGTTCTCGGCCGGCTTCGGCGTGCGTTATACCACACCCGTTGGACCGTTACGCCTCGATATTGGTTTCCCCTTCGACCCACCGCGCGGCGACCGGTCCTGGCAAATTCATTTCAGTATAGGCCCGTCGTTCTAAAGGACAAATGGCGGGAGCGAGAATGAAAAGTAAACTATGGCGCTGGCTGTCCTGGTCCGTTGGCATTTTCCTTTTGCTGGTCTGTGTCACTATCGTTGGGCTTCAATTCTATACTCGCACGCCGCAGTTTCGCGCTTTACTACGGGAAAAAATCTTGGCTGCTGCTAACGATGTGCTGAACGGTGAACTCCAATTCAAAGAAATCACCGGCTCCATCTGGCGCGATCTCGAATTCCACGACTTTGCCATCGTACAGAACGGCGAACGGGTCCTGTACGCACCCGTGGTTTCCATTGATATCGGCCTTTTGGGCCAGGTGATTGCGTTCTTGAATTCCTCAACCCTCCGCATCGGGCAAATGGATATCGTCGGACCCGACTTGAATTTGATTCAGGACGAAGACAAAAGTTGGAACCTTGCTATGCTGGTTAAGAAACAAGATGAGCCGCAAGAGCCCCGAACCCTGACGGTCTCATTGCATAATATCAATATTAAAGACGGCAAGCTTCATGCGCGCTTGGCCGACGGCAGCCAGGCGCGCATCACCGCGCTCTCTGGAAATCTCGATATCGAATTGCCGCCTTGGGGCGCCGAGGTCAACCTAAACAAACTGGCTTTCGCGCTTTCCTCCGCCGGTGTCCCGGACAGCAACTGGTCGACGGCGTTATCGTTGAAACAAACCGAAAAAACCGCTTCGCTTAACATAAAGCAGCTAAACGTTGCCACGGCGCAATCGCGCGTGAATCTTAGCGGGACAATAGACGACCTCGCCGCGCCCACCGCCGATTTGACCATCGATCTGACGAGGATCGCCGCCAAAGATCTAAAGATGGTGTCAGTTGCTCTCCCATTGCAAGAGGACATCTCCGGCAGAATCCGTGCAACCGGGCCGCTGTCGGCATTGCAGATTGCAGTCAATTTGGCGGCGCCTAGTGGCCGGATCGTCGCCTCCACTGTCGCGGATTTAAAAACGGACAAACCTCAGTTGCAGGGGCGTTTGGAGATCAAGGAATTTGTGGTTGATCGCGTGCTGGCGTTACCGGGCATCAAAGGGAACATCAATGCGCAAGTCGCATTTAAGGGCGGCTCACTGGACGATGCTCAAGTTTCATTGCAAGGCCGAGTGTCAGGCTTGACCTTTCAAGAATGGACCATCGGCCAAATGGCGCTCTCGAGTCAACTACAAGACCGACGGGTCGCTTTCGATGCACACTCCGAAGAGAAAAATGGAACCGCCCAGTTCAAGGGTGCCGTGGTGCTGTCGGAAACGCCGAGCTACGAGGCCAGACTTGTGACTCGGGCGTTCGATCTAAAAAAGCTCGCCGCGCAAAAACCCGGGCTGCCAGCGGCTAAAATCAATCTCGATGCCTGGATCAAAGGGCACGGAACAAAGCCTGACACCATGCAGGCGGACACGCGGCTTACGCTGAACGGTTCAGAGGTAAACGGCGTTCGGCTCGATCAAGCGCGAGCGGAGGGATCCATCAACAAGGGAACCCTCACTTTAAAGGAAGTCCGGCTCGCGGCGGACGGTTCGACTCTTAACGCTAGCGGGACGATCGCTTCGATGGCGCAAAACGCCAAAGGTCGAATCACCTATGTTCTCAACGCGAAGGATATTCGTCCCTGGTTGAACCTCGCCGGAATCGAGGCTGGCGGCGGCCTCAAAGTCAATGGAAGCATCAGCGGTACATTGCAAGCGCCACGGCTCGACGGCAAGGCAACCTTCAATCAGTTGCAGATGGCGGCTCACCGGGTGCAGAGCGGCGCTCTTCGATGGCAGCTCGCCGGCTCTCGCAGCAATTCCTGGCAAGGCAAAATCGACCTCGCCGCCCAACATGTGACCGCCGGTATTTCATTGCCGAGCCTGGAGGCACACGTGACCTTGGACGGAACCCGCCCGGTCGCGCTTGGCGCCGAGATCATGGCCCGCGACACCGACCAGCGCGTTCAACGCGTGAACGCCCGTGTGACTCAGTCCGGTGGACGAAGCGAAATTACGCTGCAACAGTTGAGCCTACAGTTACCCGACGGTACCTGGCGTAACGCCAGAACCGCTCGTCTCGTCGTTGTAGGAAAGACCATTACCATCGATGAGTTCGTTTTGCAGCGTCAATCTCAAACTTTAAACATCAAAGGAGCTGTCGGAATCGAAGGGCCGCAAGATCTATCGGTTCGGATAAACGGTTTTTCGCTTGCCGATCTCCGCCCCTATTGGAAAAACGCTCCGGATGTGACGGGAATCTTGACTTTAACCCTCCAGGTCAAGGGTACTGCAAGCCAACCATTGATCGACACAACCATGAAAGTCGATAAATTGAGCATCGCGCGTCAAACCTATGCCGATCTCACCGCGCAGAGTTCCTATCAAAACGATCGCCTCAACATTGATCTTCGCCTGCTGCAGGACAAGGTCCATGGAGTCAACGTTAAAGGAATGCTGCCTATATATCTAGGTTGGGGCGGAGGTCGATCGATAGCGGTGAGCGGAGATTCCAATTTGCGGATTCAATCCGACGGGTTGAGCCCCACGTTCTTGGGCGCCTTCAACAAAGAGATCGACAACCTCCAGGGCACTCTGACCATGGACATTGTTCTGCGAGGTCCGCTGCAAGCTCTTGAGCCCAAGGGAACCATCCAGTTTCAAAACGGCAGTGTCAGAGTCCGTCCTGTTGGGCTGTCGCTGAGCGACATTGGTTTGCAGGCCGATCTAATTCCGGGAGCAATCCAGATAACCCGGCTTGCCGTGCGATCGGGCAGCGGACAAATTCGCGGAACGGGGCGCGTCGCGCTCAAGGGCAGCAGCATCACCGATATCGCTACCAATCTAGCGATTCAGGATTTCCAGGTGATGAACACGCAGGAGTACAAAGCCAACGCGTCGGGAACGTTGACGGCGTCGGGGAATTTCCAAGAGCCCGTTGTTCGCGGCGATCTAGCGGTAAAAGGCGTCTTGCGTCCGGTTCTGGGCATGCTGAAAGGCGCTGGAAAGGCCGCCCAGGACAAAACGATCGTGGTTGTCCAAAACGAGAGCGAGCTGACCGCGCAACCGACTGAAAAAAGCGGCGGCGGAAATGCCGGTTCCGGTTCACAAGAGGAAGGAGCGCTGTTTCAACGACTGCGGCTCGATGTGGCGGTCGGGATATCGCGAGGTACTTGGATTTATCTGGACGACGGTTCGGTCGAAGTGACGGGACAGCTGCAAATCAAAAAGGAGCCCAAGGGAAAATTGACTGTCGCCGGGAACGTGCAAGGTTCCCACGGTTGGTATTCGTTTCAGGGTCGCAGGTTCCAGATGGAAAAAGCCGAACTGACATTTACCGGAGGAAGTCAGATCGATCCCGGACTGGATATCGTCGCCCGCCATAAGGTCTCTCAGTATCAGGTTGAACTGGTGATCGGTGGCTACGCCAGCAAACCGACCCTTACGTTGCGCAGCGATCCAGCGCTGGAGCAGGCGGAAATTCTCTCGGTCTTGTTGTTCGGCAAACCGACGATGGATCTCAACCAGGGTGAGAAAAACGCGCTGCAGAACCAGGCTTTAAAAACCGCCGCGAACTTTATCAGCTCCGACTTGAGGCAATCGGTCGCCGGCAAGCTCGGCGTAGACACCCTGGAGTTCGGCGTCGGCGACAACTTGAGAGGCGGAGAGATATCAGCAGGGAAATATGTCACCCCAGATGTGTTCGTCTCGACCAAACAGCAGATCGGCACTGAACAGCAGCAGGAATATGCCATCGAATACGACATCGCTCCCAACTGGCAAATCAGAAGCTCAACCAGTCCTCAGGGCAACAGCGGGGTCGACATTTTCTGGCGCAAGCGGTATTGAGTTTCGTCTTCAAGCCAGAAGAGGTCGGGTCTGCCTTGTCGCGGTTGGGCTCCTCGTAAATCATAAGCGTTCCAAGGCTACAAGAAATAACCTTTTAATCCCTCCTTTCGCAGAACCAGACGGTGAATCACTGTTCATGACAGGGAATCGACAGAACAGGACACTGGGCCTTGCGCAGAACCTTTTCTGTAACGCTGCCTAGATTCATACGGGAGAGCCCGCTGCGACCATGGGTAGACATTATGATAATGTTGACGGCGTTATCCTTTGCCCAATCAACAATCAGATCGTGAGGTTCGCCCATCTCGACAATTTCCTTAATCACCAGATTCTTCGTCGAGGGCGATGCCCTGGTCGTTAAACCAGCCTGTCCCCTTTTCTCGCTAAAGGAATACTCAAAGATTTAAAACGGACAACTCGATCACTTTCGCGTGATTTCTTTCAGCAGTCTCATCCACCTCTCGAGCCGATCAGAATATTCGACGGTCGTTAACCCCTTCTCCGGGTAATGCTTTTCGAAACCATATGTCTTCGCGCCGCTGCCGTAGGCGAAAGTTTCGTAGAACATTTTCTGGCCATCGGGACCAATCAAAAAATCCACTAACAACAGAGCGGCGTGGGGATGCTGGGCATTGGCGGAGATCCCCACTCCACCGGCATTGGCGACGGCCAGGTCTAGCGCGTGCCACCCGACGGGCGCGCCTCGTTTCGCGGCATGCGCCACGTTGGTGGAAAACCCGACAAAAGACAGAGGCACTTCGCCGGATACAATCAGCTCGTTGAAACCGGGGCCGGAAGCGGCTTGCAAAGTGACTTCCTGCGCTTTCAATTTGCGCACGAAACCGTCGCCTTTGGCGTATACCATGGCGCCGATCTGGCGCGCGCTGCTTTCGTCGCTGCTGACAGCCATTTTCCCCTTCAGCGCGGGCTTAAAGAGATCAGCGAATTGTTTCGGCAAGTCTCCTGGCTTCACGGCGTTTTTGTTGTACGCCAGGCCGATATAAGACTCCCGGTCGGTGGTCCAATACACCAGCCCACTCGGCGCCTTTTCCTTTGCGCCATCGGGATAGTTTTTCACGTGCGGCGAGTAATAGGGCATGAAAAATCTTTCATCGCGCAGGGACATCAAAGCTCCCGGCGTGCTCTCGATCGCATCGACGATATAACGGCGCGCCTTGTATTCGGAAAGTGCCTTGTTGAGCAGTTCGATGCCGCCGGCCCGGTAGACTTCAACCGAGACGCCGGGATACTTCGCCTCGAAGATCTTGGCGATATCCTTCGAGGGTACAAGCGAAGTGTACCAGGTGACCTTGCCTTCTTTCTTCGCACCCTCGTAAAGAACCTTTTCGCGATCAGCGCGGTTATACTTGGCCAATTCCGCCAGCGTCGTCGGGGCATTGCGTTGAGCCATTGCCGTGCCGACCATGCTAAACAATACGATGAGATTTATATAAACCTTCACTACGCCATCCTCCGCTTTAACTTACCCTTGCCCTCTCGCGCGTCGCGTCGCGTCGCGGAGAAGGCACAAAAAATCACGGTAGGTTGTTTTTCTTCGTGATCGCGTTATGCCGCGTTACTCTTTGACCTGCGCGGATACAAGACATCTACCATCGCCCGTTTGTGGTACAGCGGCGTGCCGAGATATTGATAGAGCGTATGCGCCAGCACGCTGTGCGCCATCAAAGGATGCTTATAGTCTGTCCCCGGCCCAGCAAACACCATGTGCGCAAAGTTGCAGGTCTGATAATAAGCTTCGCTCGCCACGGCCTTGGCTTGATGCACATTGGCGGCGGCCGGTATGCCGGAATCAATTTTCCATAACGTCTCATAAGTGATCCAGCGCGCGCCGTCCAGATGGATCGAAATATCGACGCAGTGGTCTTGCACCCGCTGAAAGCGGCCGATGGGCTGGCCGAAGACCACCCGCGTGCGCGTATATTCATTGGTCATTTCGAAAATGTCCTGGCAAGCACCGACTTTGTAAGCGCAGAGAATCGGCAGCGCTTTGTACAACGCGCGCTCCAGGGTCTCCCAGCGGCCGTTTATTTCACCTATGATGCTCTCTGGGCCGAGCTCCACATCGGCCAAGCTCACTTCCGCTGCGCCGATCATAAAGCCGAATATCGGTTTTACCGTCACCCCCGGCGCCTGCCGGTCAACCAGCGCAAAGGTTACGCCACCGCTTTCCCGCCGCGCCGCGCAAATAAAATGTGTCGCGGCATCGCCATCGAACACGTATTTTTTGGTTCCGCTGAGGGTAAAGCCGTTTGGAGATTTGTCAATTCGCGTCTGCACCGACCGTCGTCCCCACTGAATCGGATCATCGGAGATCGCCGGAACCACGATCGCGCTACCATCACAGATCTTCGCAAGTAGGTTTTTCTTTTGTGCCGCCGAACCCGACTCCAGAATCAACTGGGCTGCCAGAACACCCGAGGAAAAATAGGGTCCCGGTAACGGACCACGGCCAAGTTCCTCAAACACCACGGCGCAGTCCGTGCACGTAGCGCCGCCGCCACCGTAGTCTTCCGGCACGATCATTCCCAGCCATCCCAGCGCCGCGATTTTCTTGTACAACTGCGGGACAAAGGCGATTTTCTGCCGGTACCATTCCGTGATGACATACGGCGGCGCCTCGGATTTCAAAAAATCCGCCGCAACTTTTTTCATCATCTCTTGATCGTCATTTAATTTGAGATCCATGGTTTTCACTTCCTTATTGACGATTTGTAATTGCTTCGAGACTCGGCTTTCGTGTTGCGAATTTATTCTGACGCTTTGCGTCTATACGGTGGTCGGCGCCGTCTCTTGCTGGGGCCGGCCCAGGCCCAGGCGGCGCGCGATGATCAGCCGATCGGTGTCCAGCGTGCCACCGCCGTGGAGCCAACCCGGCCCGCTGCGCACGGTGTACTCGAAATCGGCTTGCTCGTGCACCGACGCGTCCGGTGCCAGCGCGTCGAACCCTAGAATCCGCTGCACCCTTTCGGAATTTCTCAGCCGCACCATACGCTGGAAGTAAAGAAACTGCGGCCCGCCGTAAGGATGGGGATCGCGCACGTAACGGTGCCAGAAGTTGCGCAGCCCCATCAGTCGCTGCACGTCGAGGTCATTCAGCATATCGGCGATGACGTCCCTGATATCCTGGTCTTCAAGCAGGCTTTCGCCGTCGAATTCGCGGTTCTGGCAGTGTTCGATCAACCGTTTGAAGAGCGGATTTTCCGCCACGCTGCCGCCACCGCCATGCTCCAGTTCCAAATAACTATTGGCGACCTTCCAACCGTTATTCTCGCCGCCGACTAAATACTTCGCGGGAACGCGCACGTTGTCGAAAAATACCGCATTCTTGATGCCCATCATCAAGTGCAAGTGTTGAATGGTGATGCCCGGCAAAGTAGCAGGGATATAAAGCCAGCCCAAGTTTTCGTGCCGTTTGCCGCCGGGATTGGTGCAAACCAGCGTCCAGAGATAGTCCGGCGGCAAATGGTGACCGACCATGATCTTCTGGCCGTTAACGACATAATGATCGCCGTCGCGAATCGCTTTGGTTAGACAGGTCGCCACGTCGCTGCCGCCCTGCGGTTCGGTCAGTACTTGCCAGACCGCCAGCTCGCCGCGCATCATGGGCGGTAAAAACTCCTGCTTCTGCTCTTCGGTGCCGAACTTCAATACGGCGGGCGCGACCAGGCGGGCCAGCGTGTAAAAGATCGAACCCAGCGGAAGCCCGTATCGGTCGATTTCGGTCTCCAGGACAAACTGATGATCGAGGCTCAGCCCCGCGCCGCCGTATTGCACCGGATAGGTCGGAAACAACCAGCGCTTCTGGCCGAGCTTTTTTGCCAAGCCGCGGCGAAACTGGTACTCCTCGGCGTTTTCCCGGGTCGACCATATTCCCGACCACCTTAAGTGCTCGCTGCCCCGCATGTTTACAGTAAGCCACTCGCGCACTTCGTTGCGAAACGCGCTGATCTCCGGCGTATCCGGTTGTAAACTAAAATCCATAAGTCGCTCTCCTTTGCTCCTTGCACTTTGCAGGCTAAAGGGGTCCGCAGTTTCGAGTTTTGAATTTCGAATTCAGACCTGAAACCAGAAACCAGAAACCTGAAACCAGAAACACCCAAAGCTTAAGCATTACACATCCCACTCCCCGGCCACCAGTCGCGGGATGACGGGATGCAAGATTCGATACGACAGTCCCCACAGTCTGTAAGGACCGACTTGATAAAATGACACCTGCTCGGCTTTCTGCCATGTCGGGAAACGGTCGATCATTTTGTCGTGGGCGCCGGGCCGGGTCAGATCGTTGAGTTTCACGTCGAGAATTTCCGCGATCTCGCGCTCGGCGACACACCAGCGATCAGGAACGGTGATGCGCGCGAGATAGGGAAACACGCGATAGCCGGTGGTTCTCGTCTGGGTCACGGGCAGCTCGGTGAGCACATCGTCAGGTTCAACGATGAGGCCCAGTTCCTCGCGCGCCTCGCGCAGCGCGGTATCGATCATGGTTTCGTCGTCCGGGTCGCGTTTGCCGCCGGGAAAGGCGACTTGCCCGCCATGCACACCTCCGGGATTTCTCAGAATCATGACGATATGAAGTTCCCCATCTTTGGAGCGGTACACGGGTATCAGTATCGCCGCATCGATCATCGTTAGCTTTTACTACAAGACAACCGCCGCAAGCAACGCGGGCGCTCGTTAGTCTAGGGTCCCATGTCTGGAGTCTCGAGCTTAAACTCATCGGTATCACCACAAAGACGCGAAGGCCACGAGGAGCGAACTTGAGAAAGTTGGCTACAAAGGGCAAAAAGAACACATAGGGCGCGAGGCGCGCAAGTTAAAATTTGCGACCTTTGTCCTTCGGACGTTGCTCAGGACTGGTGCGTTAGTCGAACCACGATACTTGCGGTTAAATCATCCGAATGGGACGGCCATAGCCGTGACTTTTGCGCTCTTTGTGGTTAAATCTCGTCTTTCTTTGGTTGCGGCTCCGCCGCGCGAGGATAATCAGGTCTCACGAAAGGAATTCGCCGCCAATGGATAAGAAGCCGAACTTTCTTTTTATCATCACCGACCAGCACCGCGCTGATCACCTGGGTTGCTACGGCAACTCGGTGGTCAACACTCCGCACATCGATACTCTGGCGGCGCGCGGCACACGCTTCGACCGATTCTACACCGCGACGCCGATCTGCATGCCTAACCGCGCCACGTTAATGACCGGGCGCATGCCGTCGCTGCACGGTTCGCGCCACAACGGCATCCCGCTGTCGATGAACGCCACGACCTTCGTCGACATCATGCGTGCCGCCGGCTACGATACAGCGTTGATCGGCAAGTGCCATCTGCAAAGCATGAGCGGCGGCCTGCCCACCATCGGCATGCCGGAACCCGACCTCAACAAAGTCCAACCGCCGGAACATTTGCGCGAAGCCGACCGTAGCTGGCTAACGCATGGGCGCTATGATCAGGAGCTCCGTTCCACTTGGAACAACGATCCCGGTTTCGAGCTGACGCTGCCCTATTATGGCTTTAGCCATGTCGATCTCGCCGTCGGCCATGGTGACGAGGTCGTCGGTCACTACGCGAGATGGCTCAAAGCGCGCCGCAGCGACGCGGACTTACTGCGCGGACGAAAGAACCAGCTGCCGGGTAATGACTACGTCGCGCCCCAGGCATGGCGCACGCGTGTTCCCGAAGATCTGTATCCGACGAGCTACGTCGCCGAGCGCACCATTGCCTATCTGGAACGGCATGCGCGCGCCGGCGCCAAGCCGTTCTTTCTCCAGTGCTCTTTTCCCGATCCGCATCACCCGTTTACTCCGCCGGGCAAATACTGGAATATGTACGATCCCCAAGAGATCACTTTGCCGCCGTCATACAATGCCGGCGAGCATCCGCTTCCGCCGCATTTACAAACGCTCTACACCGAACGGGAGCAGGGCAAAGCAAACCGCGACGGCCAGCGCACTTTTGCCATTACCGAACGGGAAACCCGCGAGGCCATCGCCCTCACCTACGGCATGATCACGATGATCGATGATGCCGTTGGGCGAATATTGCAACGCCTTGGCGCCCTGGCACTTTCCGACAATACGGTGATGGTGTTCAACACCGACCACGGCGATTTTATGGGCGATCATCAATTGTTGTTGAAAGGCGCGCTACACTACCAGGGACTGGTGCGCGTGCCGTTCATTTGGTGCGACCCCGCGGCGAAAAGCCAAGGACTGGTGAATTCGGGTCTCTGCGGTTCGCTGGACGTGGCGCGCACGATCCTCGACCGCGCCGGGCTCGAAGGACACAACGGGATGCAGGGCGTGAGCTTGCTGCCGGCGGTGGAAGGCAACGCAACCGGCCATGATTCGCTAATAATCGAAGAGCACCAGCGGCGCGGCTATATGGGCTTTAAGAACAACTTCCGCGCCCGCTCGTTGATCACCGAAGATCACCGGCTCACCATGTATGAAGGCGTAGACTGGGGCGAGCTGTACGATCTCAAGAACGATCGGGCCGAGATCAGAAATCTCTGGCACGAGCCTGCCGCGGCGAACAAGCGCCATGAACTGACGGAGAGATTGGCGCGCAAGTTGATGGAGCTAACCGATACCAGTCCACTGGCGACCCATCACGGTCCATGAACGATGCGTCAGTCGGCACTTTGGGTTCAAAATGTTCAAGTAATTCAAACCGTTCAAGCGGTTTTGGAGAGACTGAAGAAAAGTATGAGAATATCTAAAGTTGTGGATTCGGTTCTGAATTAATCGCACGTCCTATAGTTGAACAAGACGGTCAGGGGTTCCCCTTGTAAAGCTCTCCGCTGTACAGTTGAGCCCACCAACAGCGTCACGCCGAAGATCAGGGCCGGGGAAAATATTTCAACCTCGACCTCAAACTATGCCTTAGGTTTCACTGCCGACGCAATCAGCGCGGGCATCGGTAACTCTACGGTATCGCCCCTGGTATACTTTTCCACTTCGGCCCGCATCGCGCTGCGGATCTTGTCCAGGACGGCGGTCTTCTGCGCGCGCAGCAAACCCGCCGTGCGTACGGTGCTATCTTTCATCGCCTCGAAGAGTCCGTCTCCCGCCGGCAGACGCCACAGCTGCGCCATTTTTGTTACGACCGGAGCGTTAAAGCCGGCGACCAATAATCCCCTGACGCACTGCTCCGGATCACTATACTTAAAGAACGGCGGCCCCTCCGGCAAAGCCACTCGCGGTTCGCCAAAAGCTTCCACCGCGCGCAGCACGATGCCAAAGCCGATGGTTTCCTCGGGCTTTGTCCAGACACTGAAAGCAAAGCGCCCACCGGCGCGAAGGACGCGGCAAGCTTCGGCGAGCGCGCATTCCGGATTGCCGAGATGCAGGATTCCAAAGTTCATCACCGCGGCGTCGAACAATCCACTACCGAGAGGCAACTGTTCGGCGTTGCCTTCGCGAAAATCGATGCCGGGATGTAGTTCTCGGGCATGGGCCACCATTGCGGCAGAAAAATCCACGCCCAGCACGGTGGCGCCCCGCGTAGCCGCCGCCGCTGCCACGTAACCCGGCCCCGATGCGATATCGAGAATCTTATCGCCCCGCCTTATATTGACCGCGTCCAATAACGAGGTGATCGTCTGCGCGGTGAGCTGGCCAAAGGTACGATGGTATTGATTAGGAATAGCTTCCCAACCGCTATGTTCAAAGTCGAAGAAAGATTGCGCGCCGGGCATGGAGAAACCGGCGCGTCATCGCGCCGTAGCCCACACAATGCCCTTTTTCCCTCGAAAAGCAAAGAAGCCGCGAAATTTTTGCGCCATGGTTGAAAACCAATATGAATTCTAAGTTGCAGTTGAGGATGCGGGGGCTTGGGTTTGAACTCGAGACTCTCTGGACCCGAGACGCGAGACCCTCTTCAGCCAATCAACCTCTGGCGCGCCTCAATCACGCGGCGCCCGGCTTCATTGACGGTGGCGGCCAATGCCGTGAGATGCCCCATTTTTCGGCCCGGACGCGGCTCGATCTTGCCGTAAAGATGCAACTTTACGTCGGGCGACGCGCAGGCCCTTACCCAGTTCGGCTCGCCGTACTTCCAAAGATCGCCGAGTAGATTGGCCATCGCCGCCGCGGAATAATATTCCGTCGACCCGAGCGGCAAACCGCACACCGCGCGCAATTGCTGTTCGAACTGGCTGGTGCGTGCGGCGTTGATCGTCAAGTGGCCCGAATTATGCGGGCGCGGCGCCAGCTCATTGACGAGAATCTCGCGCTTTCGAGTCAGAAAAAATTCGATGCAAAGAACTCCGATAAGGTCTAACTTTTCCACCAGCGCTCGAGCGATCTCGACTGCGCGCTCGGCAGCCTTCTCCGGCATCCTGGCCGGAGCGAGGGAGAAATCTAGAATATGATGGCGGTGCTGATTCTCTATGGCGCCCCAGTGCGTGAATGAGCCGTCGACGCCGCGCGCGGCGACAACGGAAAATTCCAGCTCGAAATCCACGACGGCCTCGACGATCATTTCCTGTTGCCCGGCCTCGCCAAATGCGGCTTCGGCTTCCGCTGCGCTATTCACTTTGACTTGCCCTTTGCCGTCGTAACCGGAGCCAGCCGTCTTGAGAATCGCCGGGCAACCGATGGTTGCAACCGCAACGCGCAGCTCTTCGCGCGAACGGGCCGGCAGAAACTTTGTCGTCGGAAAGCCGTTTTCCGACAAGAAGGTCTTCTCCCGCAGGCGATTCTGGGTAACGTGTAGGACCGCTCCGCTCGGACGCACAGGGGCGAATCGAGCCGCGGCTTCGACGGCGGCCGCCGGGACGTTTTCGAACTCAAAGGTGACCGCCGCCACCTTTTGCGCGAACTTGCTGACCGCATCAAGATCCTGATACGACGCGGCGATTTCGACATCGGCCACCTGGCCCGTCGGCGTATCAGTTTCCGGCGAGTAGGTGTGCACCCGATAGCCCATTTGGCGGGCGGCGATAGCGAACATGCGGCCCAACTGGCCGCTGCCGAGCACGCCGATCACGGCGCCGGGCAGAATGGCTGAACGGGCGCGGCTCACGGGAGTTTTTGTTGGAGCACGCCGTCGGTTTGTTTGGCGCGAAACCGGCGCAGCTTTTCACGCAACTCGGGACGGGAGTTTCCCAGAATGGCAATGGCGAGGAGCGCGGCGTTGATGGCGCCGGCCTTGCCGATAGCTAGTGTACCGACCGGGATGCCGCCGGGCATTTGCACAATGGAAAGCAAGGAATCCATGCCTTTGAGCGCCTGGCTTTCCACCGGCACGCCAAGCACGGGAACCAGCGTTTGCGCCGCGGCCATGCCGGGAAGATGAGCCGCCCCGCCCGCGCCGGCGATGATCACTTCGATGCCGCGGGATTCCGCCCGTGAAGCAAATTGCGCCAGCCAAGCGGGCGTGCGATGTGCCGAGACGATCAGGCACTCATGGGGCACCGCGAATTCTTTCAGCAGGGTAGCCGCATGCTGCATCGTCTCCCAGTCGGATTGACTGCCCATGATGATACTGACCAGCAATCTGTCGTCGTTTTTCATGCCCCTGTGTGCCTCGAGGGATGATTGAGTTTACGTTGCGCGCGAAACAATTACCACCGAAATTCATGTATAACCGTCGACGATCGGCTGGCGCCGAAAGCAGGTCATCACGTGGTCGTTGACCATGCCAGTGGCCTGCATATGAGCGTAGCAAATCGTCGAGCCGACGAATTTGAAACCCCGCTGTTTCAAATCTTTGCTCATGGCGTCGGATTCTTTGCTGGTCGAGCGATAGTCCTTCAAGCTGCGCAACTTATTGACAATCGGTTTTCCGCTCACAAAGCGCCAGATGTAGGCATCGAAGCTGCCGAACTCGTTCTTGACAGTCAAAAATTTTCTTGCGTTGTTAACCGCCGCGAGAATTTTTTGCTCATTGCGGATAATACCTGCGTTGCGGAGCAATGTCCCGACCTGCCGCTTGCCGAATCGAGCTACCGTTTCCGGATCGAAGCACGCAAACGCCTGCCGGTAGGCACTGCGCTTACGCAACACGGTATACCAGCTAAGCCCGGCCTGCGCCGCTTCCAAAGTAAGGAACTCAAAGATCGTTTGGTCGTCGTGCACCGGCACGCCCCACTCCTCGTCGTGATACTGGATGTAGTCCGGCTTGGTCATATCGACCCAGGGACACCGGCCTATGGCGTTAAATCCTCTCATGCCGTTCGTAAGATGCTCTGGCAAACCAGACCATCTACGCCTGATCGCATAGTACTATCTTCTTTCCGGCAAGCGGCAAATCACATACCTGCCGCCACTTTGGCCGTTTGCCACGGGCGGTCTTAGCTGGCATCTATTATGGCCCTGCCGGAGCATCAATCTCCCGCAGCCAAAGCTCGACAATCAACAGCGCGTTCGGCGGTATCATATCGCCCAATCCTTGATCGCGGTAGGCCAGGTGCGGGCTCACGCATACTTTTCGATAACCACCTTTTTTCATGCCGAGGAGCGAATATTCCACGCCCGCGACGGCGTCGCGGCGGCCCAATGTTATGCGGTGATCAATGAAGCGATGACCATCGACGGTGCGAACCATCGCACTGGGCAGATGCCCGGCTTGCCGCTCGTTCAGCGAGACTTCGTCGCCCTTATTGAGAAACAGCTTTAGATTGTAAACGACCCGATCGCCCTTTTTGGCGGGCGTCCCCAGGCCTTCCCGATCTTCCAGAAGTTTGATGCCGCGTTTGAGCTGCATCACAATCAACGTTGTAAACCTGGGTGCGTTAGGTCAACCCAATGAACTTCCTCCGGCGTTTCCACCGTCGGGATATCCAGATTGACAACGATGGGTTCTTGATCGCTGCGCACGACCACGCACGTCAGGGGCTCGCTTGGATTGGCGTTGATTTCCTGATGCGGAACGAACGGCGGCACAAAGATAAAATCCCCGGGGCCGGCTTCCGCGAAAAACTCGAGTCGCTCTCCCCAGCGCATCCGCGCTCTGCCACTGACAATATAGATGATGCTTTCCAACTCGCCATGATGGTGCGGCGCGGTCTTGGCGTTGGGATGTACGGTGACCGTGCCGGCCCAAAGCCGGTTCGCCCCCGCCATCACCCTGTTGATGGCCGCCGCCCGGGTCATGCCGGGGGTTTGCGGGGTATTCGAATCAAGTTGGTCGCTGTGGACGATTCTAACGCCGCCGTCCCGCCATGGGCTTTCGGATGCTGCAGACATGTTCGACCTCCATATTTATCAAGGAGCTAAAAAGTAAATAGTCATAAGGCGCCGAGGGAGAGCCCTTGAACCTGCAAGGTGGTTCAAAACATTCAAGTCGTTTGAACGAATTGAACTCTTACTGTTACCCGACGACATAACGGGTGATCTCCCGGTTAAACTCCAACCCGAGCCCGGGCTTTGTCGGCACCGAAAGCTCGCCATTGACCGGAAACGGTACTTCTTCGAAAAGCTTGAATGACCAGGGCATATATTCGACTGTGAGACCGTTGGGAGCGGACGACACCAGATGCAATTGAATTTCCGGCAGCAGGTGACTTACCACGGGAAGGTTGAACGCCTCCGCCATGGCTGCGACTTTCATCCAATTACCGATGCCGCCGACGCGCAAGAGATCGATCATCACGATGTCTACGGAGCGGGCTTCCAGCATATGACGAAACGGCGTGATACCGTAGAGATACTCGCCGCCGGCGAGCGACGTTATCAGTGCATCGGCAACCCTGGCAAGTCCCGCGTAATCATCGGCTGTTGTGACATCTTCGAGCCAAAAAAAGTGCACGTCTTCCACCCGTTTGCCCATCTCAATGGCCTGGTTGACGCTCCAGCGCTGGTTGATGTCGCACATGAGGTCGATGTCCGGCCCCACCGCCTCGCGGATCAAATGGGCGCGCTCCGCTTCCTTGCGCGGCGTCGTATCGCCGGGCAAGGCGAGTTGCGTTTTCATCTGCCTAAAGCCTTTTTCGACCAGCACCCGCGCGGATTTCAGCACTTGGTCCAAATTCGAGGTGCGCGCGAGCGCGCCGCTGGCATAGGTCGGTATTCGGTCGCGTAGCCCGCCCAACATCTGGGCGACGGACTGCCCTAACGCCTTGCCCTTGATATCCCAAAGCGCGATGTCGAACGCGGACACGGCAAGTGTCGAGATGCCGCCTGGTCCGGCGCCGTTGGCGGCGTCACGCAGTTTACGCAGCACAAGCTCAATGGGCAGCGGGTCCGCGCCGATAATCAGTTCACCGAGCAACTCCACCGCTCGCTTTAATGCCGGAGTAAGAGTGCCGCCAAAAAAGGTGACGCCGATGCCCTCGATGCCGGCATCGGTCTCGATACCAAGGGTGACGAAATCGAGATGGGAACGATGAAAGCCGGAACCGCCGGCCAGAGGTTCCTCGACCGGCAGTCTGACTATTTGGGATTTAACGGCGCTGATCTTCATGGCCGCTTTTTAGTCCTCCGGCAGCTGGGAATCAACCCCAATGGTCATTGCCTACCCATCCGGGCGCCGTGGCACATGTCTAGTGTGAACGCTGCTACTCTCAGCTTGCGCTCTCTGCTAAACTGGCGCAGAACAAAAGCGAGTTTCAATGACCATTTTTGGGAAGATTGAACAGCGCTTGGATCTCGCGCGGCTTCGCCCTTACGGGGTGGCGAGCATCGGTTTTTTCACGCTCGGCGCGCTTGGCGGCGGTTTGGCGATTATTTTTTACCCGGAGACGGCAACGGATCTCCAGCAACTATTGCAACAGTTTGCCAAAATGTTTCAAGGCCTGGCCAAGCTGCGGCTTGCCGCCGCGATTTTTCTCAACAACAGCCTCAAGACGCTGCTGGTCATTTTATTGGGTCCCTTGCTCGGTTTGGCGTCGGTTGTCTTTCTCATCGTAAACGGCGCGATTCTAGGGGCGGTGATTCCCCTCGCTGTCGAATCCAAAGGGCTGTGGCGTTCGATCATGACCATCGTCCCGCATGGTATCTTTGAACTGCCGGCGATCTTTTTGGGCACGAGCATTGGACTCAAACTGGGATTGCATCCCTTCCGCCGCCTGGCGGGTAAGGCAGACACGACCCTCCTTTCCGAGCTCAGTTATGGCTTGCGGCTTTTTTTCCGCCTCATTCTCCCGTTGTTACTGCTCGCAGCCGCCATAGAAGTGTTCGTTACCCCGCTATTGGCGGGTATAGGATAAACTCTCGATAGCGATAGTGCCCCTGCCGCGTATTTTGTTCATTTTCGCTTTCTATCTAATTGTCGCCGACCCTAGTCTGTTTCGCCTGCGATTAAATGAGATAGACCTGATGCGCGATACTATATAGCAGTGGATTGAAAGACATCCCATTGGCTAGCAAGCTGCTGAAAATCCTCATGCGAAACTAGGATGAAGTATGCAGTCGGAAGGTGAAAGATGACTAGGAAATTACCGGTTCCGAGATTCGCATTTACTTCATCCCTCATTTCCTCGGCCTTTATCCTTTAAGCCCACGCCTCGCGGTGAGATCTTTTTGAAATGCCTGATCAGCCCATCAGGGCAAATTGTCTCGCGCCGCTTGATCATCGGACCCAAGTCTGGCTATAAGAAAATAGCGTCAAGCGACAAATCGCTGCGCGGTTTCATTGGGAGGAAATTGAAAATGTCAGCTCCACTCGGCACCAGAATCATCGACGGCGACGGTCATATCATCGAGGACAACGCCGCAATCATCGCCCACATGACGGGTCCTTATCGCGAGATCGCGGCACGCAAAGGGATCTGTTTCCCGCCGCTGGATCATCTTCACGCCGGCCGGGCGGTCGAAACTCCGCCGCAGCGCGATCAGCGTCCCGCGGTGGGACCCAACGGTTGGATTGATTTCCTCGACGACGTCGGGATCGAGTGGTCCGTACTTTACCCGACTGTCGCCCTCTCCTATGGGAAGATTGTCAGCCGTGATTACGCAGTAGCGGTCTGCAAGGCCTACAACGACTGGCTTGCCGAAACTTATGTGAAATTCAACCCGCGCTTTAAAGGCATGGCGATCATCCCCATGCAGGATCCGGAGGAAGCGGCGAAGGAGTTGCGCCGCTCGGTAACCGAACTCGGGATGCTTGGCGCGATGATGCCGTCCAACGGACTGGCCCAGCCGTTAGGGGCGAAACAATTCTGGCCGGTCTATGAGCAAGCCGACAGACTCGGCTGCTGTCTCGCCGTGCACGGGGGAGCCCATGACCGTTTCGGTATGGATCATATGAACATGTATGTTCCTGTTCACGCCCTCGGCCACCCCTGGGGACTGACCATCAATTGCGCGGACATCCTTTACAATGGCATCTACGACCGGTTCCCGCGCGTGCGCATCGCGTTCTTGGAAGGCGGTATCGCATGGCTGTTGCTTTTGCTCGAACGTCTGCACGCGTCCCACGAAACCCACTTTCAATACATACCAGACAATGAGTACGGCGTGCGCGAAGGCGAAGATCCCGCCAAATACGTCAAGAAGCTGATTAAGGACGGCCGTCTGTATCTCGGCATCGAAACCGAAGAACTGACGATGCCGTTCGCGATTAAAACCGTCGGCAATTCGCCCTTCTTATATTCGTCAGACTTCCCCCATGAAGTAACCAACGAGAGCTGCAAACATGACATCGGCGAGCTGTTGGAAAGCGACGAGATCACCGAGGATGATAAGGCGGCGATGCTCTGGCGCAACGCTGAAACTTTTTACAAGCTACCGCTGTGATACGATTGGATTTCAGCTCAGTGAACAACTTGAACGTTTTTGAACGGCTGGAACGATCATTCAAATCCATGTCCGCTCATTTCAGTGCCATGGGTGTAGAAACCATAAATAAAAGGAAGGACGAAATATGGCTACCTGTCGCGCCGCCGTCATAACCGAACACAACAAACCCTTAACGATCCAACAGGTGCAAATGCCTACGCTCGATCCGGGCTCGCTGCTCATTAAAATCACCGCCTCGACGCTCTGCGGCACGGACGTGCACCGCTGGCATGGTCCGCTCCCCGCCGAAGATTCGCTGCCCATCATCACCGGCCACGAGCCCTGCGGGATCGTTCAAGATATCGCCGGCGAGCGCACCGATATCTTGGGAAATCCGGTAAAGCGCGGCGACCGCGTGGTTTGGAGCTACGTCTCTTGTGGCTCCTGCTATTATTGCGCGGTTGCTCTGCAGCCTTGCATATGCCCCGGCCGCGCCTCCTGGGGACACAACCGCAGCGACCGGCATCCTTACCTGCTCGGCAGCTGCGCCGAATATATGTACGTGCCAAAAGAATGTCTGATCATCAAAGTCCCCGAGGAGGTTTCATCGGCGTCAGCCGCCGCGTCCGCCTGCGCCTACCGCACCGTGATGCACGGCTTTGACCGCCTGGGCGCGATCAAGAGCCACGAGACGGTGGTAATCCAGGGCAGCGGTCCGCTGGGCAATTTTGCCACCGCCGTGGCACGAGATCACGGCGCCAAAAAAGTGCTGGTCATCGGCGCGCCGGCCAACCGTCTGGCAGTCACCAAGCACATGGGCGCCGACGCCGTGCTCAATCTCGAAGAAGTGGCCGATGAAAAACAACGTCGCCAATGGGTGCGCGACCACACCGACGGCCGCGGCGCGGACGTCGTGATTCAGGTCGCCAACAATATGGCAGTGCCCGAGGGGCTTACGCTACTACGCGGCGGCGGGCGTTATTTGAATATCGGTGCCGGCGGCAAGGCGAACATCGCCGTGGAGCGGATACCGCAAGAAATGCTCTTCATCACGGTGCGTTCGGCGGAACCGCGCCACTGGCTTCAAGCCATCGACTTTTTAGCTTCGCGCAAGAAGACCTTTCCCTTCGATGAAATGATCAGCAGAAGTTACAAGCTGGAACAGATCAACGAGGCGATGGAAGCGATGGCGAGCTACCAGGTGGTGAAAGCGGTGATCAACTTTTGACGACCGTCGTGCTGCATTCATCCCGGATTCCGCAGTTGCGCTCAGCAGGAAGCGCGAGGCGGAACCCTTCCGTAGCAAAGTCTCAGCCGAAGGCTGATCCGCCTGTGGCGGAGATGCCGTCTGAATCTGAGTAGACATCGATCAGTGGTGCTTGGATTGAACGTTGAAGCTCGTGACAGCGAAGTGCGTAAGCGCGAAATGACTTTGAAATTTCACAGTTGGACGCCTTCGCTACTCCAACGTTCCACCTCGCTTCCGGGCTCCTCATTTTAACTGCGAATCCGGGTCATCGGTGTTGGAGGACTCGCAAATGCAACATTGGCGCAGCTTGCGCGCGGTTATAGGATTCGGTTGAACCACAAAAGTGAAAGCAACGCCGACACCAGCGCAGTGACGGCCGCCGCCGCGGAAAACAGCGCGCTGATTTCCATCTGCTTCTTCTCCATTACGAGTCGGGAGTTCAGGGAGTCGTAGACCTTTTTCAAATCCGTTGCGGTGCCCGCGTAAAAATACTCGCCATGCGTTATCTTGGCAATCGCCTTGAGCGTTTCCTCGTCGAGGCGGACACGCATGGACCAGCCGCCGAAGCCAATGGTGTCGCCGCTTCTCGTACCGAATCCTACGGTGAAGATGCGAACGCCCCGGTCTGCGGCCATGCGGGCCGCCTCGAGGGAGTCGGGGCCCGTGGTCCTCTGACCATCCGTGAGCAAAACGATGGCGGCGGATGTATAGGAGCCGGGCGCAACCGGCTTAAACTCCGGCTTCTGCTCCTTGCGAGGCCGATCGAACGGGACGCCGCGCGGGGCGTCACGGCCGTAAATCAAGGAGCTCACGTCGATGCCTGCGTCGGGAAAAATCGTCGCGAGGGAGACGATGATGCCGCTGCCGATCGCCGTGGCGCGTTGCAGTTGGAACCGATCGATGGCCGCAAAGACATCCTCGTGGTTTTGGGTGGGCATCTGCACGACCGACGCGGTTCCGGCGAAGGCCACCACGCCGATGCGCACGTTCGAGGGTTGCTCGGCGACGAAGGCCTTGGCGGCCGCCTGGGCAGCTGAAATTCGATTGGGCTCCACGTCCGTGGCGCGCATGCTGCCGGAGACGTCCATGGCGAGAATGATGGTTCGCTGTTGGGATGGCAAGGTGACAACGGCGGCGGGACGGGCAATCGCGGCGATCATCACGATTAGCGCAACCAGGAAAAGCAGCGGCGGAATGTGACGGCGGAATCTTTGGCCCGTGCCCATCGCCTCTTTCACCATGCTCAAGCTCGCATACCTGAGCGCTGCTTTCTGCTTCCGGCGCAACAGGAAAAAGTATCCGGCAACCAACGCCGGTACGATCACGAGAAGCAGAAGCATCTCAGGCCATAGAAAAGTCATGGCTTCCTCTTAGATGCTGCGGTAGGCTGCCGCCTGCCGCCAACTGGCTGCGCCGTTTGCGCAGGTCGGCAAAGCGCAAAATCGCATCGACGAGATCGTCGTTCGTGGACAACTCCAGCGCGTCCACGCCGGCCTGGCGGAACGCCGACCGGATCTCCTTTTCATGCTGCTCGGCCAGAGCCGCGAAGCGCTTCCTGAAAGCCCGGTCGTGGGTGTCGACGAATAACTGTTCTCCGGTCTCGGCATCCCGCATGACGAGCAGCCCCAGATCGGGTAATTCCGTCTCCAACGCATCGTAAAGACGCACCGCCACGACTTCATGGCGCTGCGCAAGGTGCGCCAACGGCTCGGCCCATCCAGGCTGACTAATGAAATCGGAGACGACGAACACGAGGGATCGTCTTTGCATGACCCGAAAAGCGCTCTGCAGAAAATCGCGCAAATTCGTCGCGCCCGAACGGGTACGCTCGGGCCGGGAAAGAATCCGAGAGAGAATATGGAGCACGTGGCGCCGGCCGCTCCGCGCCGGAATCACCGTATCTACATTGTCGCCATAGAAAAGCGCCCCAACGCGATTGCCGTGACGGGTCAAGAGTCGCGCTAGTATGCTGATGAATTCGGTCGACACAGAGCGCTTCTTCACGCGCGAGCCGAAGTCCACCGAGGGGCTCAGGTCCAGCAGGAACCAGGCCGTAACTTCGCGATCTTCATTGTACACCCTGACATAGGGTGTCTGGAGACGCGCGCTGACGTTCCAGTCGATGTAACGGACATCGTCGTGATACTGGTACTCGCGCAAATCGGCCAGATCTAGGCCGAAACCGCGAAACAAGGTGCGGTAATCACCATGAAGGAGTCCGTCGAGCCGACGAATCACCGTCCACTCCAAGCGCCGCAGCATGTTCTCGGCGCCGGCGGCGCGATGGGATTGTGGCAAAGGATTCATATCGTTCGGTCCAATGCGTCAGGTTTGGAATAGTGAATAATGGATGGATTGATGCGTTCAAAACCCAATGTTCTAATATTGCAGCGCCCCATTCTCGCGTCTGCTAAGAGCTTGCGGCGACTTTAACATGGGTCTCCAGAGGCTTTTCGGGAGCGGGTAGCCGTTGCATGATCCGATGGATCAGTTGATCCGCCGTCATCCCCTCGGCGAGAGCCTCGTACGTCAGCACGAGCCGGTGCCGAAGTACATCGGGTACCAGATCGGTCACGTCTTCGGGCAAGACATAGGTTCGGCCGCGCAGAAATGACAGCGCTCGCGCGCCCTCGATGAGATGGATAGAGGCGCGAGGGCTGGCGCCGAACGATACGTATTTCGCTACGTCGGCAACACCGAGTCGGTCCGGATCCCGGGTAGCGGAGGCGAGCCGCACCGCGTATTGCATCAGCGACGGGTCCACGTATCCGCTCTGGCACTCGCGCTGAAGCGCGCGTAGTTGCTCGGTGGTGGCGACCGGCATGACATCGTTCGCAATGCCGGTAACCCTCGCTACGATGACGAACTCCTCTTCTTCGGTCGGGTACCCGACAAGCACTTTCATCATGAACCGATCCACCTGTGCTTCGGGCAGCGGGTACGTGCCCTCCGTCTCGATTGGATTCTGCGTAGCCATCACCAAAAACGGCTCAGGGACATAGTGGCTCTCGCCGGCAATGGTGACCTGATGTTCCTGCATAACTTCGAGCAAAGCGCTTTGCACTTTCGCCGGCGCTCGGTTGATCTCATCGGCAAGGAGCAGATTGGTGAAAACCGGGCCCAACGAAGTGGTAAAGTCGCCGGTCTTCTGGTTGTAGATGCGCGTTCCCACCAGATCCGCCGGGACGAGATCCGGGGTAAATTGAATTCTCCTGAATGACCCGCGCATGGTTCTGGCGAGTGTCTTGACAGTAAGGGTCTTGGCCAGCCCTGGGACACCCTCGACGAGCAGATGTCCCTGCGCCAGGACAGCCACCAACACACGCTCCAGGAAATGATCCTGGCCGACAATGACCTTCTTCACCTCGTAGAGGATACGCTCCATGAGTGAAGCAATTTCGCTTCGGGTTGATTCTCGGTTGTCCATATTCGCCTGCTGTAATTTTGCTGTCGGGCCTAAAACGGCGGCACTCCCGCGGCAGCCGCTGCGTTCTCGATGGGAACCGCAAAGCCAATGCCCACGAAGAAACGCTGGTCGGTCGGGTTCAGAATCGCCGTGACGATGCCGACGACCTCGCCCTCCGCGGTCACCAGCGGGCCGCCGGAGCTTCCGGGATTCACCGCGGCGTCGAACTGGATGAGATTCGTCAACACGCGCTTTCCTTCCGGAGAGCGAAATTCGCGTCGTAACCCGGACACTACTCCGGCCGTCACCGACGGCCCGATGCCGAAGGGAAAGCCCACGGCAACGACTTGGTCGCCCAAAGCGAGGTCTCCGGTGGACCTCATGGTCGCCGCGAAAAGATCGTCGGGAATCGTTTGCGCCTGAAGCACAGCCAGATCGTGCTCCGGCCGCATGCCCGTAATCGTCGCGTCGGATTCGAGCCCGTCGGCGAATACCACTCGCACCCGCTTGGCGCCAAGCACAACGTGGAGATTGGTGAGGATGACACCGTTGTCAACAATGACGACTCCGGTACCCACGCTCTTTTCGATATCTTCGCCGCCATCTTTGTTCGGTTCTAACCCACGGACGCGAACAATAGACGGTCGAATGACCTTGTACGCCTTCGCCACGGGAGACGGAAGCGTATTGGTCTCCAGCGTGTAAAGCACCGCGGCGCGGATGTCTTCCTGGGTGATCTTGGGCGTGGAAGGGGTGATCGCGACGTAGGTAATCACCAGGAGCAGCGCGAACAGCCCGCCGGCGGCGACCCAAAGAAGCCGTTTATGGCGCGCGTAAGCGTTTCGCCATGAAAAGCGCGGTTCTTGACCGGCGACTTGAGCGGCAGGACTTTCGTGCGCCAGATCGGAAATTGTAAGTTGGTTCGGACGGTTAGCAGGAGTTGGCCGTCCGGTCATTGATGAGCGGCTGGAGCTGTAGAGCTTTACCCTATTCATGTATTTACCCGCCGCGCCCGATTGGCTCCGCGAAAACGAGCGTCATCGCGGGCCATCGCGCAGCTACTGACATGAAAGTATCCCAGTTGCAGACAGCTGTCCAGCCATGCGCGGAGAATCCAAGTCGATTTGACGTAACCGTTCTTATTCGGATCGACTCGGCTCCTTAGCGCCCTTCATCGGGCGGAATAACCAGATTCTGTCCGATGTAAATGTAATTAGGGTTCTTCACTGTGTCTCGATTCGCTTCGTAAATTATAAGCCACTTCTGACTCGAGTTGTAAAACCGAAGCGCTATTCTGCTAAGGGTATCTCCGCCCGCTACGACATACGCAGCGGGCGGCGCTGATTGTGCCACGAGAGCCTGGGTCGGTTTGGGCGCCCCTTGGACCGACTCTGGCCTCTCAGTTTTCGCGGCGAGTTTTCCCGTATCGTCGACCGCGCCGACCTTGGGACTAACTGACGGCGCAGGTTTACTTGCAACCGCGGGCGCCGGCGTTGGTTCTACGCGCGCGGGCGCCGCCTTTGCTACCGCTTGGGATTTGTACAAACGATCAACGAAACCGGAGCCGTCGAGTTCCTTTACAAAAGTGAGGTCGACAAACTGCTCGGGTTTGGCCGCGCGCGCCGCCGGATCTTTAGCCCCCATCTCGCGCAACATAATCTGTATGCCCTTGAGCGTCGGATAAGGCTTTTCGGGAACCAGGGTCGCCATGATCAATTCATAAGTCTCGTCCAACACGTCCTTGTCGTCGGTCCGAAGATATTTCGCAAGGATTTCCAACGATTCCTTGCGGTGCGTTTTGGCATAGTGAATCCCTTCCACGTAGGCTCTCATAAAATCGCGAACCAATTCCGGTCTGGATTTGATCAATGATCGGGTCGTCGCGATACCGGTATGCTGATATTCCAGCCCGAGCATTTGAAGATCCGCCAGAATCGGAAATCCGGCTTTTTTGGCTCTTAGCGTGGTTGGCGGCGAGAGCATCGCTCCCTGTACTTTGCCGGCTTCCAGAGCGGCCAATATGGCCGGCACATTCCCCAACTGCAAAATCGTCACATCTTTGCCGGGCTCGAGACCGTATCTTTCCAAAGCGTAGCGCATGGCAAAATCGGTCGATGAGCCGAACCGGGTGACGCCGACGGCTTTGCCTTTTAATTGATCGGGCCGGCTGATGCTCTTGTCCGCGTACAACTGGAAGATAAGGGTGTTGACGACTCCGGCGATCATGACCGCATCAGAGCCACGCAGGTTGCTCTGCATAACGGCGGCGCCGGCCATATGAGCAAAATTGATCTCTCCGGAAATCAAGGATTGAACTGCCGTGGTCCCCGATTCGATCAAAATCGCTTGCACGTCAAGGCCGTATTTCTTGAAGAAGCCTTTTTCCTGAGTGACCCAGAGCGGTGCATTGTTGCCGGAGATAGAGCTATAGGCGACGTTGAGTCTCTGTAAACCAGGACTGGCTTTTTCGGCGGCAACCAAGACCAACGGTAAGGCGATTATGAGCGAGCCAATAACCAGCGCGACTGAGAGTAGAAGCCGTAGTTTTAATCGGTATATGTCTTTCATTTTTGTTCTCCCCTCCAAAGTTATGCCGACCGTCACATGATTAGACCATGTGCAAGATCTCATTGACATGAATTCGCATTGAAAAACCGTGGGTCGCGTGTCGTGTTGATCAGTAAAAGCAAACATCGCGCTTGCGCCTGAATAGTTTTAGCGTCGGGAGGCTTTTTCAGCAGCCGGCACGGGCGCGTAATCACCGCTCAGCAAAACTCCGCCGTGCGGCGCCGGATTTTCGATCTTTAGGAGATGATAGGTCAACCACATTTCGGCCGCCAGCGCCCACACGACCTTAACTTTCAGATCGCGTTCGAGGTATTCGATCGCGGGCGCCGCGTCCCAACCGCCGCCGTTGATGTACACTGCGTCCACCTCCGGCATACTGGCCAAAGCCCTCTTGCAGTGGCGATAGACATCCATATGCGACACTTCATCCAGAGCCGCAAGCGAAGTCGTATAAAGCCCCGAACCCTCCCCGGTCATGCTCAAACCCGGCATCAGTTCCGACTGAAAGCCGAAGCGCAAGAAATAGTCTACAATGGCCTGATTCAGTTCGGCGCCATAATAAGTCGCCACCGCCACTCTCCGCGCCCCGAGGGACTGTAGAGCAATGGCATGAGGTTCCATGGGCGTCACCACCGGCAGTCCTAGTTTCGCCGACAGATCCGCTGCCCACTGCCGCTCAAAATCCAGGCCCTTGAGCAGAAACGGCGGCGTTCCGCTCACCGAGATAATGTCGCAACCGACTTCCTTCAGTTGCACGGCCAGCGCTTCGGCCTTCTTAAAACCTTCAAGAAAACTTTCCCGCTTCTCGCTGCGAAAGCCGATGAACGTCGGAACGATCTCAACCCCTTCCGGCGCATGCTTGTACCAGTAGGCAAAGGACTTGCCGCGATGGGTCGGCTTGATCAGCCCGATACGGGCGCGCCATGCAACCATTGTGGTTCCCTCTCAAGACGTAAGACTCGAGACCTTAGACTACATTGTTTATCTAATCCAACTGTGCCCACTCGCCAAATTCTTCCAACCCAAGCTGTTTGAGCGTATCCATGTAAGGACGGCCGGTTTTTTCATGCCGGCCTGACAGCTGATAATACTCGCGAACCATTTCCGGCAGCCATTTGGCGATCGTAAACCCTTTGTATTTGCCGTCGGGTACCGGATCGAGAAATCTCTGACCCACCTGCTGCCAGTCATGATCGGCGACCCAACCTCTTTGGGTACCGAAGATGCTCTGCAAGATCGCGCTCCGGTGACCGGCCCGCATCGCCTCGTCGAGATCGAAGTTCCAACCGGTGGTGGCGTTAAAAGAGTCGATAATGCTCTTGAGCCCGTCGGGTTTCATGTGCATCTGCGCGAACCAGCAGCCGCCCATGAGACCGATGAACTGGCGGTACTGTTCGGCGACGACATTGGACTGCGGCCAGCCCTTGGGGTCATCGCGGTTTAGCGGACCCCACTTTTCGCGATACGTCAAATCCGGCGGTGGATTCGCCTGTCCGCCGCCTTGCGGCTTCATGCCGCCGCTGGCGACGATCTCACGCAACATGTTGCTGAAATGCGGCCGCCAGTCATGCATGGCTGGCACGCCGCGCTTCGTATGCACAACCCATTTGAGGGCGTCGCCGCCGATGGCTTCGGCTACCTCCAACGGCCCGTCGGCGATCAAATTGCCCCACCTACCTTCACGTCGGGCGGTCATTTCGAGCAGTTTGTCTATGGCTTCGACATTACCCCATTCAAGGCGAAGACCGTCGCAGTCTTCGGTTTTCACCAGCCCTTTGTCGTAAGCTTCAAACAGCACGCCTGCGCCGAACGCAAAATGGCCGCACTCGATGCCGAGATCGTTGATGCGTTCGGCGAGATAAAGCGTCGCGTTCCCCTTGACGCCGAGATTCCAAAATGTGTCGAGCCATTCGGCGCCAGCGTTGAAGTGACCGACCCTGCCTTTGAACTCTCCCTCGCCGATCTCCACGTCCCAGGGGCAGAGCCGCTGGCATTGAAAGCACGGCCGTTGCACGACGCGGTTCTGGTCGAAGCCACGGTTGTGATCGGCGATGAGCGTGCTTTGCATATTATTATTGGGCAGCGCTTCGAGATGGCGCGCGTGGCCCACCGTGTAGCGATCTTCGATGGAATAGACTTGCAAGGTTTTGCGCCAACGCAGGCCCGCTTCGATCAACGCCCCGCGATCGTGCAGCGGCGGCCGCTTGGTGCCCCACACAACGATCCCTTTGAGTTTTTTGGCGCCGAATATCGCGCCGCCGCTGTGCGACGCCGAGTGGTTATAATCGTTGCACAGCATGGCGGCGTGGACCCTATGCTCGCCCGCCGGCCCGATACCCATGACCTTGGCGTCTTTGATCCCGACGTCGGCGCGCAACATGTCCTCTGTATCGCGCGCGCCTTTGCCCCAGAATTTGCCCGCGTCGCGCAGCTCGGGCTTGCCGTCATTGATGAATAGGTAACACGGTTTACTCGCTGCGCCCTCGATAATGACGCCGTCGTACCCCGCTTGCTTCAGATAAACCGCCCAGTAACCGCTAGACGCGCCGCGGCCCAGCGAATAATTCGTCATCGGGCTCAAAAACACCGCGCAGACCTTCGTGCCACCGGGCGTAAAACCGGTGCCGGTGAGCGGCCCGGTCATCATGACCATTTTGCTATCCGGCGCGTAGGGTTTTGCGTCCAGAGGCAACTCGCGCATGAGTGTATATAAAGCCAGCGCCTGCCCGCCGATGAATTTTCTGAGCACCGGCTCTTCCGGCAAGTTCTCATCGGTCATCGAACCACTGGTGAGATTGACGCGCAAAATTTTGCCCATGTAACCGCCGGGCAGTTTGGTTCGTCGCTGTTGTGGAAAAAGATCTCCACCGCCTGTCATGAATTACCTCGTCTCAGTTAGCGCACCACTGAAAGGCTGAAGGATGAAGGTGAAAGAATGAAACGGAACCCGTACTGCAAAAAGCGCTCTTCACTTCATCCTTCATCCCTCTGCCTTCATCCTTTCATCGTGAAGGCTTCCTTCACGAAAAAAATCTCGAGCGGAAGTTCTTTCTTCACCAAACCTTGTTCGATCTGGTAACGGTTTAACGCTTGGATGCTTTTCTTATCTGACTCGGTGAGCACGCAAGCATAGGGGTCGTAACCGAGCACGTCACGCTCCTTGGCGTAACCGGCCGCGTCGCCTTCCTTGTAGTATTTCGGTGCGAGCCGGTTCGCCTCCCGAAAGGCTTCGATCAACTTCGCCGCGAGATCGGGGTATTGCTCCACCGTGTCCTCTTTGATCGTCATGATATGAATGATCGGATAGATCTGCGTCCGTTTCACATAGCGAATGATTTCATCGGTGTCTTCGAACAAAGGCTTGACGCCTGGAGATTTGCCCATCGAGGCGGGCAAAGTTCCGCCGCCAAAGAGAGCGGGATATCCCGAGTCTCCGGCAACCAAAGCCGCCGCGAGCTTGCCTTCGCTGACCAGCTTTGCGAGCTGCGCCTTTTCCTGGCCGAAGGGCGGAGGCGGGTCGAGCCGCTCGACTTTCACCGGCAGTTCGTTGCCGATAAAGACCTCTTTGCCGGATACAAACCAGCCAACATCGGTTGTCTTGATGCCATGCTCATCCAGCAAAAAACCGCGGGCCCATGATACCGCGGTGGCGCCATACCGGAACGCGCCGATCTGTTTACCCTTGAGCTCGCTCGGATGATTGAGCTTGCCTTCACAATAAAAAATATTTCTTTGCCGCGGACCGCGCTGAAAAAAAACCGGCAGCGCGGCGAAGCGCCTGCCCTTTTCTTTGGCGCGCAGCAGCGTTGCCGTCGACATCTCGGCGACATCGAACTCGCCCTGCATGAAGCGATAATGCATTTCTCCGGGCGAATATTTGTCACCGACATATTCGAGAACGTAACCGTCGATGGGGATTAAGCCGTCGATGAGCGCGCGGTTACGCGGATTGGGATTCGTGCTGAAAGTGATCTTTGGCTTGTTTTGCGCCATTTTAACGCTCCCGCCTCCTTTTAGCGGTCCCCCATGGGATTCTTACACACTACATTGAGCAGCGCCTGCCGCCTCTCCCCCGTTACTACTTTTAAAGCGCGCTCTAGCGCCCGCGGCATTTCGTCAGGCTCTTCGACCCGCTCGGCGTAGGCGCCACACGCCTGCGCGGTCAGTTCAAATTGCGGCGACGGGCTTAGATCGGTGCCCGGGAAGTTATTTGTCTTTCGCGCTACACCCTCGGGATAGAGACCGCGGGCCGCGGCAATGCTCGCGTTCCATACCTGGTTATTGTAGACGACGGTGAGAAACGGGATCCGGTATTTTTGCGCCGTAAAATGACAGGCGGTGGGCGCCGCGAACATGTAGGCGCCGTCGCCCACCGCTGCGATAACCGTCGTATCCGGCGCGCCGAGCTTGCCCCCGACCGCGGCTCCGAGAGCCCAGCCCAAATGGCCCGCCGGCGGCGTGTTGAACTGCGAGCCCGGGCGGTTGAGCGAGATGACTTCGGCAAGCTTGGAGGTCACCGTTTCATTAAAAATGACCGTCTTATCATCCATGATATCGCCGATGCATTTCGACGCCCACAGTGGATTGATCGGCTTCTGGTTCTTCGCCGCATCGATGCTCGACGCAATTTCACGCACCATCGCATCGTGATCGGCCTGGATCTTCTTGCGGCGCTCTTCCAATTTCCGTTTATCGACGCCACCAGCAGCCAATTTGGATTTGATAATGGCATTCAACGCGGGGAGCGCGATCTCCGAACAGGCCGTCACCGGCAAATCGGCCGGAAATCCCCAGCCCGGAATCCCGGTAAACAACGGGTCCCGTTCGAGATGAATGATTTTAGCGTCGGACCTGATCGCATCGCGCCGCGGCGGCTCCCACGGCACGTCGATATCAATGAAGAAAAGCACGTCGGCATCCTTGGCATATTTTAGTGTCTGGTTGCCGACGCACAGCGGGTGATTGGTTGGAAAATTGACGTAATTCAAATTCTGCGAAACCGGGATGGACAGCGTCTCGGCCAGCGCCACCAGCTGTGCCACCGCCTCGGTATTTCGGCCGAGATACTTGGTGACGATAAGCGGTGTTTCCGCACCGAGCAAGAGCTCGGCGACTTTCTCCATCACCGCGGGATCGGCTTGCGGCTTGGACGCCGGCGCTAGAGGATCCGATATCACTTGGGTGGATTCCATCGCTTCGCACAGCCATTCCCGCGGTAGGGTCAGATAAACCGGCCCGCGCGGTTCGCTCATGGCGATTTTGTACGCCCGCGCCACCACCGCCGGCAGATTCTGATTGGTGCGCAGCTCGTAGTCCCATTTGACGAACTCGCGGACAATGCCGCCTTGATCTCGCGACTCCTGGCGCCAGTGAATATTCTGGCTCTTTCCGCCGCGCAACTCACCTTCAGTGATCGGCGTGCGCCCTGCGACGAGAAACAGCGGCACATTGGACGAACTGGCATTGATAAGACCGCCCAGCGCATTGGCCGTTCCGGGCAGCGTGTGAACCAGCACCATCTGCGGATTGTGCGTGACATTGTAGTAACCGTGGGCCATCGACACCGCCGCCAACTCGTGCGGCACCACGATGGGCTGGATATCACGGGGATCTTCCTTGGCGGCTTTGGCCAGGGCTTCGATGAGCGGCCCGTGGTCGGTGCCGGTATTGGCAAAAAGATAGCGCACGCAACCAAGCGCCTGCGCCTGCGCCAAGAACGCCTCCGCGCCAGTGGTAACTGGAACACTCTTCACATTTTCAGCCATGAATCTCTCCTTAGTGGTCGCAACCTAGTATGCTAGCCGGACATTACACGGGAACTTTGAGAGGCGTCAAGGAGTCTTTATCCGGCATGTGAACGAAAACGGATTTAAGAGTTAGTTAAGCGGTCGAGGCTCGAGCCCAGAGGTTCAAAAGCATCGTTTCAATTGGACTGCCTTCCGATTTCGGTCATTCCCGGGTAAGCGGCGGGCATCCAGGCTCTCGCCTTTTCTTCAACCGCAACCAACCTGGATGCCCGCTTGCGCGGGCAAGACGGACTGTCACATCTCTTTGGGACGGAAAATCTCAACCGACTTGTACTGAGATTATAAATTAATTCTGCTACTTCCGCTGCAAGAGCCTCAGCGCTCGTCCGCCGACGGCACCTATCGCCTCGTCAATTTCAGCCACGCGCAACCAACGGCAGGCAAAGTAGAAAGCAACAACCGCAAGCGCGATGGCCAAGGAAACGCGCACTAAATTGAGCGCTAATCCGACAAGCGGCAGCATGGCGGCCATTTCGTTTACCAACCACGCCACCGCGGCCATCGGCATCGCGGCGGCAAAGATTCGTAGCGCTTTGTCGCCTAACTCGCGTCCATGGATGCCGCCCAATCTGCGCCGGATAAAAACCGCGAGCAAAAAACAATTGACCAGCGCCACCGTGGACGTTGAGACCGCCAGGCCGACATGGCCGAAGGGGCCGACGAGAAGAGAATTCATGAAATAATTGACCGCGATGGAGCCAAGGCTGATGAGCATCGGCGTGCGTGCCTCGCCGAAGGCGTAAAACGCCGGCGACAACACCTTCACCGCGGCGTAACCCGCAAGACCGATGGCATACGCGCCCAAAGCGTTGCCAGTCTGCGCCGTGTCGAAAGCCGTGAAACGCCCATGCTCGAAAATCAACGCGATGATGGGCCGTCCCAATACCACGAGTCCGACCGCGGATGGAATGCAAAGTGCGAACACCAGCGACAGCGCATGGACCAGTGTGCGGCGAAATTCATCGTAATCGGCGCGCGCGGTGTCGCGCGAAAGTTGCGGCAGCGCCGCCGTAGCAACGGCGACCCCAAAGACGCCGATCGGAAACTGCATGAAGCGAAAAGCATAGTTCAGCCAAGACACCGGCCCGTTGGCCACGGCGCCAGTGGCCGGATCGACGATCGACGAGGCAAAGTTGGTGTTGACGAAAACATTGATTTGCACCGCCGCGGTACCGATCACCGCCGGCCCCATCAATCCGATGATCTGGCGCACTCCCGGATCGCTCAGGCTGAGCATCGGGCGATAACTGAAGCCGACGCGCTGCAAGCTCGGCCATTGAACCGCAAACTGCAGGAAACCGCCGATGAGCGTGCCATAGGCCATGCCCGCGATGGGACTCAAACCAACAAATGGACCGAACACGAAACCCAACAACAGGCCGCCGACAATCGAGCCGAGATTAAAAAAGGCTGATGCCAAGGCCGGAATCCCGAAGCGGTCGCGGGCATTGAGAATCCCCATCGCCTGCGCCGCTAGCGCGATGAACAACAGGAAAGGAATCATGATACGGGTAAGCTCGATGGCCAACTCGGCTTTGCCGGGCAACTCGAAAAAGCCGGGCGCGAGGGCGCGAACGATAGCCGGCGCTTGGAACCAGGCAATTACCGAAATGACGCTGATGACGAGAATGATCAACGTGGCAACGCGATTGGAAAGACGGATTGCCTCCTGCTCGCCTTTTTTCTCAAGAACCTGCGTGAAGGTCGTTACAAAGGCTGAAGAAAGCGCTCCCTCGGCGAATAGGTCGCGCAGCAAGTTGGGAATACGAAACGCCGTGAGAAAGGCGTCGTAGTGAAAGCCGGCGCCGAAGAAAATTGCGAATACCTGATCCCGCACCAACCCGAGCACCCGGCTCGCCACCACCGCAAGGCTAATGACACCGGCATTGCGCGCCACGCCGGGGCGCGGAACTTCAGTAGTGCTTGGATTCATTTAACGGACGAGTCGGATATTCAATGGGTAGCATGAAACGGCGGCGCCGTCGATGCGCGCCGTAGTTGCATGGACAATTCCAGGCGCGGCGCTTTGAGACCAAAGCCTGGCCAGTGACGCAAGAACAGCGGATCGCAACTGAACGATCAGGATTCGGCGGTTGACCATGAGTACGTTCTTTACTCCCGGCCACAGATTTCCCGGAACGCGGCAATATCAAAGTTTGTTTGCTTCAGTATGGAGAGAAAATGACCGAGTGAGTCTGGATCCTGCCAACGATAGGGCCACAAGCGTCATGCCGACCAAATCTGTTTTCCATCCAGGATAGATGAGTGTAATCGACGCCAAGAGCAATAGAAGACGCTGCCACCACAAGATGTTTGCGAAAAAGTATCCCGTCATGGCGCCGGCCAGGGCAATGGTCCCTATGATCGCGGTTATAGACGCCAACACAACGTCCCCGGCGGCGCCCTTCAATAGCAAGGCCGGCTGATAAACAAATATAAAGGGAACGATATAGCCAACGATGCCGAGCCGGCTCGACTCCCAACCCGTCTGCCAAAAATCGGACTTCGCGATGACCGCCGCGGCATAGGCAGCCAGTGCTACCGGAGGGGTCACGAGCGACATGCAACCGAAGTAGAAAATAAACAGATGCGCCGCCATCGGATCGACGCCCATCTTGACCACCGCCGGAGCCACAAACATCGCCAGCACGAGATACACCAACAGAGTGGACGCCCCCATACCCATAATGATCGAAGCAAGCGCAGTGAGGACAAGCAGCAGCCATAAATGACCCCCCGCCGTCTCAATGAGACCGGAGGATAGAGTCATGCCCAAACCCGTTAGCGACACCGCGCTCATGATGATGCCGATCACACCGGCAGCCGCGCCAAGATCAGCGAAAGCAAGCGCGCCTTGTTCAAGCGCGCCTTTGATCTTCGCGAGACTAAGACGTGTGTCTCTACGTAAATAGCTCGCCGCTATTAGCACCAGCGTGCAATAGAGACCGGACTTCGCCACGTTGTAACCGAGATGGCCAATGAGGATCAACAATACCGCAACCGGAATGATGAAGAACCAGCCCTCTTTGAGGGTATCAAAGGCCGGCGGAATATCTTTCTTCTCCAATCCTCGCAGTCCGGTTTTTGCCGCCTCAAAGTCGAGCATGAAATACAGGGCAACGTAGTAGAGAAGAGCTGGTAAAAAAGCCGCCACAGCCACCGACCAGTACGGCACGCCGAGGATTTCCGCCATTAAGAATGCCGCCGCGCCCATCACGGGAGGCATGATCTGTCCACCATTTGACGCCGCCGCCTCCACTCCTCCTGCAAACGCCGGCCGGTATCCCAAACCCTTCATCATGTTAATCGTAATCGGGCCATCGACAACGACATTGGCGACCGAGCTTCCTGAAACCGTGCCGAAGACGCTCGACGCAAGGACCGCCACTTTCGCTGGCCCACCACGGAATCTGCCCACGAGCGAGATTCCGAGCTTAAGGAAAAAATCACCAGCACCCGAAACCTGAATAAATTGACCGAAGATGACGTAGGTGGCCACCACCACCGAAAAAATCTCCAACGCCAACCCGAACAACGCGCCGTCGGAAGTATAAAAATGGCCAATCATGCGCGAGAATGAATAGCCCCGGGTATATAGAAATCCCGGGAAATAGTTGCCGAAAAGCACATAGACGATAAAAAATCCCCCAAGAATCGCCACCGCGCCGCCCACCGTACGGCGCGCGGCCTCGAGGGTGGTCAAGAGAGAAATGCTGCCGAGGATTAGCAGAGTCGGTGTAGGCTGGCCGTAGAAGCGAGTGACCTGCTCCCAGTTGAGAAACATGTAGAACGCGCTGGCGGCGCCGCCGATGGCCAACAAAACATCATACCACGGGACTCGGTGGCGCGGAGATTTCTTGCTGCCGGGTACCAGAAAGAATACCAGCACAAGGATTACCGCGTAAACCAGCGCGCGATGAGCTCCGTAGACATCAATTTTCAGA
>DATBLC010000338.1:0-13621 GCA_036555515.1 Binatia bacterium | reverse complement strand
AATCTCCCAGCCGGCCACCTGGCTCACGCCCGAACGCGACACGCCGCCGGAATGGATTTTCACTTTGATGCCGCGGGCCCGCGCCCATTCTACGTAGCGCCCGGCTTCGCCGTTGGGCAGCAGGCTGTAGTCGTAGAAAATGAACTTGACCAGCTTGATCCCGAGCGACGCGATCTCGTCGAAGTCCCTTTCGCTAAGCCCCGGCACCAAGAGTAGCGTGCCCGCATGCACTTTGACCCCCGACGGCCGCAGGTTGTCGTAGCATTTCTTGGTGACTATGGCGACGGACATCGCCGTGCGCGCGTCCGGCGGCAACGGCAGCCCCGGCAAATGCAACTCGCCGGCGGAAATCAACGCAGTCACCCCGCCATGCATATAGTTGGTGATCCAAGACAAAGAGTTTTGCGCCGGCGTGTATTCGCCGATGGACGGGTGCGAATGCGAATCGATCAAACCGGGGATCGCCGTGATGCCGTTGGCGTCGATCACCTGATCCGCTGTTTGATTCAAACCGTTGCCGATGGCCTGAACTAAGCCGTCTTTAATGAAAATGGAATCCGCCTGCCGAATCGGGCTTTCCAATTTTCCGGTCACCAGAGTGCCGATGTTCTTGATGAGGATTGTCGCCATACTCGAGATTCCTGGCCCAGACTATACCCAGAGCTTCTCTGTGAGTAAAGTCAGCGGAATCAGGAGCCAAAAAGCTCGCGCATGATCTCTTTCACTGCGTCGGCCGAAGCTTGGCCCAGATGGCCCGCGCCGGTCGTAGAGATTACTCGGCGCACGTTCTTCTCCCAGAGAATCTGACCATCGCTTATCCGCAGCAGCTTGAAATCGACGCGGGTTGCCAGCAATTGTCGTCCGTCGGCATTCCAGCGCTGTATATCGCTCAACAAGAGGAGCCCTGACAATCCGCCCTCGCGGGCGGTCTGTGCGGCGCTCTCTGGCCTGGGTGAAAAAGTTTCTAGGCGAGGGTCATGGCCTTCGGGAAAAGCCAACTTCGCCTTTTTGTTCTCCAGTTCTGATCGCAGCGAGTCGCGCAACAAATCCATGACCGTGACCCGGTAGTCCGATGATAGCTTACCTGCCATTTCTGCGAGCGAGCGCAGCGGATTCGTTCCCGGCAGGCGCAGTTCCGATTGCGTTGAGTTTCGGGGTTTCGCAAGCCAAACCGTCGATTCGTTTAAAGCATGAACCGAGGACAGCGGGACAACGGGCCGCAGGGGTTGGCTGCAACCCGTACTGGCACACACGGAGGCTAATCCCAGAATCGCCATCGTCGCCGTGCGCCAGCTACGGACGCGGCTTAGCGCATGGCTGATAAAGAGCAGCACGCAACCCAAAACAACGTCGGTTGGCCCCAGGGGCAAGTCCAACGCAATGGACAAGTAGAAACCGAAAATCGCCGTGAGCAGACCAGTCACAGCTGACAGCGCGAAAAACGAAGCTATGCCTTGCGCAAACGGACGCGCCGTAAGCGGCGGCAAAACCATAAACCCAAAGACTAGTAACGGACCGGCCATAATAACTCCAACAGCAATGCTGAGGCCGCAAAGCAGGTAGAGGAATATACTCCATTGTACTTTCCCGCCGGTAAGCAGAAAAGCAAGGTCCGGGTCGAAGGACGTCAAGAGGAATTCCCGACGAAAGAGCACCAATCCCACCAAGACTACTCCGTAGACCGCGGCAAGCAGTTTAAGCTCATTCTGCGAAAGAGCTATTACTTCGCCTTTGAGCAAGTTAAGAATTTCAAGTTCGCCGGCCGGATTAAAAACGACGAATAGAATGGTGAGAGCCGACGCCAAGGCATAAGCCGCCGCGAGCCGTCCTTCCGGCGACCCGTTCGCATGACGATCAAGATATGCAAGAAGCCCCATACCAACAAATGTACAAAGCAGCGATCCGACCATAGCAAGGAGTCGCTCTCCTCCCGCGCCGTGGACTAAGCCTGCCTCATGATAGGTCCAGAAGGTGAAGGCCACGCCGCATGCTGCTATTTGAGGCAGGGTCAAACCGAGAAATACTCGCCGCCTCAGAATAAGGTGAGCTCCCACGAGCGGACAAACGAAGGCTAGGATCGCGCTGCCTAACAGCGCGGGAAAAAGCAAGAAGGATGGACTGAAAATCTCTAGAAAGCTCACCATGGATGGTCGGCCGCCGTTCCCTCTTCCCACGCTAACCTGCCTTCATCCACGCGCAGAATTTTTTTCGTCACGCTGCGCACCATGCGCAGATCGTGACTGGAGAAAAATATCGCCTTCTTCTCCTCACGGTTAAGGCGGAGCAGGAACTCAGTTATAGCCGCCCGGGATTCGGTGTCGACGCCTGCCAATGGCTCATCCAAAATCAGAATTTTTGGACCCACCATAAGGGCGCGCGCGATCAGAATTCTTTGCTTTTGCCCACCCGACAGAGAAAAAAAAGCGCGCTTTATGAGATGGGCCAAGCCGACCTGTTCTAAGACCTTCTTAAGCCCTGTCTTTTCTTCGTCGGGTGTCAGCTGGTACGGTTTGAGCCGCCCGTAGGCGCCCATTTCGACGACTTCCGCCACGGTGACGGGAAAGGTCGCGTCCAGGGCCGCGCTCTGCGGAACGTAACCGAACTCGCTGAGGGAGCAATTACGCGTCAACGAGCCGCCGAGGACCGGCAAGAAACCGAGTATGGTTCTAAACAGCGTTGTCTTACCAGAGCCATTCGGACCGGCTATGGCAATCAGATCACCGACCTGCACATCGAAAGAAACACCTTCAAGCACCGGAACATGGTTGTATCCGAGACTTACCCCGCGGAGACTGACTAAAGGGAGCCATTCACTCACGGAGCCGCTCCCGGAAACCGTAGACTTTGGTCACAACTCGCTCTTTTTATCCTTTCTTCACGGCTGTGAGCAAGCTCCGGAGGTTGTTATCGATGAACTTTATATAGGTTTCGGTTTCAGGCGACCCACCCGAGATTTGTTGCAGTCGCACGACCTTGGCCCCGGTTTGGCTGGCGAGTTGACGCGGTAAGCGATCGCTCTGTGGGCCGTAAATGATGACTTGAGCTTTCTCCTGCTGCATCCGCTGCGTCAGAGCAATTAGATGATTCGGCGTTGGCTCAATGCCCGGCTTCAGCTCGATGCTGCCGATAATTTGCAAACCATACCGATTGGCGAAATAGGTCCAATCCTGATGATAGGGAACAATCTTCACTCCCTTCAGGGGGGCGGCCATGCTATCCCACTGGACGATGGCCTTGTTCAACTCCGTCAGATAAGCGTTGAGATTCTTATCGAACGTCGCCTTATACTGGGGAAAATTACGCGATAACCCATCGGCGACGTTGCGCGCCATGATCCTGCCGTTAACCGGGTCGAGATTGTAGTGCGGATTGCCCTTTGGATGAACGTCCCCTTCCGCGCGGTCGACGCTTCTTGGCACCTCAGCGACAACTACGCCGTTGGAGCAGTCTATATACCCGATCTGCCCTGGAAGAATCTTGGGATTGTTGGCGACCTCCAATAAGGCCGGCATCCAGGCCATTTCCAAATCCAATCCGATGACCGCGAGCACATCCGCGCGATTTAGCTTGGGGACAAAACTCGGCTTGACCGGCACGGCATGCATGAACTCCACGCCTCTGGTAAGACTCTCGACATCCACCAGCTCTTTGCCGATTTGCTTCGCGATGTCGGCAAGGTCCGGTATGGTTGTGATGACCCGAATGCGCTGCGCGTCAACCGCGGGATTGTAAGCAAAGAAAAATCCAAAAACTAACAGCATTTCAAGACAGTTTCGGCGAACCCGTTTCATAGTAATATCTCCTATTGTTAGAACCATCAGCGCGTGCGGAAGCCATGGGTATGGCTGCCCATGACTGTAGTCCACTGCAAGAAAAACTGGTGCCCGCGCTCCGATTTTTCCTCTCTGACCTTGTCGTCCAGAAAACTGTATTGGAAGCGCAGCCGGTTGAATTCGCTCAGATTCCAGCTGAGAAAGGGTGAATAACTCTTGGTCTTCTTGGCTGGCTCGTCAATGCTGGGAGCGTAGTCAAAAAGAAACCCCGTGGACCAGTTCTTGCTGAGCTTTAGTTCGCCGTAGGTGTAACCGCCGAAAGAGCGCCGGCGTTTGCCGACAATGCTCTCGTCTTCGAGCGTCAATGGTCGCCGCTCGCTATTGGCGAACAACTCACTGCCCCACGTGAAGCCCTGATACAGGGTGCTGTCCAGCGGTTGATAGCGGTACGTAAGATCGGCCCCGGCCAAGGTCCGATCGCTCCCGTTGAAATCGCTCGTACGCAGCGACGGAGTAAAAGCCAGACTCGTTCCCAATTCGACGCTATGGTTGTCGGTAAGATCGAAGTATGTATGGAGACGTCCGAGATAGGTAAAGCGGCTCCAAGATCGCGACTTGGTGTCGTCCAGCCGGTCGTTTTCTGCGCCGAGTTTATTGTAGCCGCCGACGGTGGCTCTCAAGAAAAACGGCGTGGGGAAGAGATAACTCAATTCTGCGCCGTCGGCTTTGGATTCTCCGCCAACGAGTCGCTCTAACGAAAGCGGTGTATTGACGAACGAGTATTCGTGAGGATGAAACTTAGCCAGCCGGCCGAAGTCGGCGAAGAAGCGGCCTCCTCGTGCTTGCAGATTCCACGGCAGAGAGGTGGTGACCATCGCGGCTTCCTCGACTTCAACTCCGTCCTTACTGCCGGTGATAAACGCGTACGCGCGGGCATAAGGATCAACGTTGGCGGCTATACCTACTTCCGCGGCCCGAAAGTTAAAATCGCCGCCCGCCTCGGCTCGATGTTCCGCCGTGGCGTCGATGACCATGCCAATGGCCGGATTGAGAATTGACGGCGCGCTTTGCACTGAGCGCACCGATTTCTCCACCTGATCGACTCTCCCTGATGTTGCGGTTTTTTCCTTCTCCAACTGTTCGATCCGCTGCAACGCCTTTTGCAACTGTTGCTCCATGCCTTTAACCATCGATCGCAACGCCTCCAACTCTGAACTCTGGGCTAGACAGATTGCTGGAAACGCTAACACAACGCAGAACAGGGATAACGCCGCCATGCGGCGTGACTCCGAAATTGCATAAGCCATAAATGTACCTCCCTCCAAGACGAGCAAACTCCCCTCCCACCTCGCGCGATGCGCGGTCGGAGGGCAAAAGATCCCGAGATATTTGGGATTTAAGAGTAATGCTTAGATGGAGAGAGGCACGGGCGGTCCGCGCACGCACTCGAGCTTGGACCATTCAAGAGACGGCGGAGAGTTAGTTTGAAAAACTACAGACTGAGCGACAACGGGCGAGGCGTACGCAGAAGCCGGCGCGCCCAGCGCCATCTGTGTGCGCGTCCCCTGCAGACACGAGCATTCTTTGGCGACCTTGGCCGGTACGGTTAAAGAATGAAAATGTAACGGCAGGGAAAAAACGAAGATGAAAAGAAACGCCCCGACAAGCCGGCGCGCGCCGATAGACTCCCGTGAGAACGGACGAATCACAGGCATAAAGCTACTCAAGGTATCAAGAGTTGTCAAACAAACTAAATTCCGCGCGCCGCGGTGATTTGCGGTCGCATGGCGCCGTTGTTCCGCTCATATCGAGTTGTCCATACACAGGTTTGCAAGCTTTCTCGCTCTTCGGAGCATCGAATCACGATTCTACGTAACCACGGCAAGGTCAGGTCTTTGCCGCCACTGTCGTTGGGCTTCTTACGCCATCATTGGTCCCCCTGGTGAAAAGAGTGGAGAAATGAGGGTGTTAGTTCGCCACCGAATCAAGTCTCTCCGCGGATGCTTTCAGGGCCGCGATGCCTTGCCACGGACCGATAACGCGCCGCGCCGTCAAAAATCGCCGCGCGTACCACGGCTCGTTCATTTCGGTGATGATCACTCGTCCGGCGTTTTTCTCAGCATGCAGAAATTGATGGTTGCCCATATACACGCCCACGTGCATCGGCACGTTCCCGCCGTTAGAGAAGAAAACCAAATCGCCCGTTTCCAGTTTAGCCATTGGAACTTCCTCGCCAGAGTGGATCTGTTCCCGCGAAGACCGCGGCAGTTCAATGTACAATTTGGCAAAAAGCATCTTGACCAAACCCGAGCAATCCGCCCCGCGCCGTTCCGACATTCCTCCCCAACGATAGGGTAGACCCAAAAAGCTACGAGCCATGCTCGCTAGCTTCTGACGAACCGTCGGCTGAGCCGCAGATAATTCCTCCGCCACTAGCAAAACGTTAGGCGCAATTAACAATATCAACACCAGGACCAATGCCAGCATCCGTTGTCTTTCCATCTCCAACCTCCGAAATTTGCATCTTTCTCATCCGGTAAGAAGTTCCGCCCGACCGAGCTTTCGGGTCTCCATTGCGGACCGCTCTCGCACAGTTACCGGCTGCCGCACTGCTCAAGGTACCAACCCCCTTCTGCCGCGCCGGCGAACGTGATCTTGGCCAGCAACTATGTTCAACGACTCTCCCGGATGGGAAAGAAACTACAGATAAGAAGTCTCTGGATAAGAGAGCTCTACAACAAATCCGCGACGTGTCACTGAAAGAACTAGAGAAAATAGGGCGGCGCGCGGGCAGCTTCGGAGGCGATCACCACCGCAGCCGGATCTTCTGAACTGCGGTTAATCAAAAACACCGTTTGATAGATAGGAACTAGAACAATCGGCGCGGGAGCGGAACCCAACTGAGTTCGATCGCCAGAGTAACAGCTGCACTCTTGGGTAAAATCGGGACTTTCCGTCGCCGGATGAAAATGTAAGGGAAGGGTAAAGAGAAAAAGAAAAAGAACGACTCCAATGCAACGCCGCAAGAGACGCCGTCCGATCGTTGAAGGAAAAAGGTACACGTTGGCTTTTCCTATACGCAGCATTTGAGCTTGTCAAGCTTTTTCCGGCTGTATCGGCGTTCGCGCCTCGTGTGCATTTGTCTTCTGGAGCGCTGAGCTTTTTGTTTTCGGGCTTCCAAGCGGTTGCTTTGATCCGAGCCGCGCAAATACGTCCCGCATGACCGTTTCGGCTACGAATACGTTGGCTTGACCGGTTAACACGACGCCGTAAAGCGGTACCGGCCGGGAGGGACGGTGTACCTCCCACAAAACCTTGCCCGTCTTTGGATCGACCATGGTCACGTCAAGCGCGACAATCACACCGTCGGCTTTCATCCCCCTATCGCTCGGCGTCGGCTCCCAGCGCCGTACTTCGATGTACAGGGCCGTCGCGTCGAGCTGCGCCTCTTCCATGATCTGTGCCGCCATCTGCGGGCTGGTGGCCACACGACCGCCGGTTGCCAAATTCACAACGCTGGGCTCCACGACGTCGAGTCCTTTTTCCGCCAACCGTATACGCGCCTGCTCGGCGAGCAACTCTTCGATGGTTCTCGAAGGAAGACCTGGCAAACCGCTAACTGTGTCTGCGCGGGCGTCAGCCGCGCCAGGCCGATAAGGCGATAAAACCGCGATCCGGCCAACACTTTGCGGCATTGGAGTAACGACCGTCGGTGCGCAGCCCGCCGCTCCGAGCAACGCACTGACAAGCGCGATCATAATCCCGAAAGTCATGCCCATATTGCTCTCGCGTCTCCGGTCGGGAGTTTGCTCCAATATTTTTGCTTACGAATGGCCGTCACCCGTTTGGTTAGTCGAACCTACCTCTCCAGGTCACCGCCGACATGAACATAGGGCGAACGTAACCAATCGGATGTTTGATGTCAACGAACGACGCGCAGGCTCCACGGCCAACTGGCCGATCAATCCTGTTCGCCCTCACAGGCAATGCAAAGCCGACAAAGCCGACGGTTCAAGACGTGGCCGGCGGCGAGTACCAGCATGCCCGGCACCACAAAAGAATTTTCCGAGCCTTCGTCCACCCAGGCGCGGCCGATGAAAATCAGCGTGAGGCCGCCAATCAAAAACAAGAAAATATAGAGTTGCCTGTGCTGGAGAAAACCCCAGCTGAAACTTCCGAGGGCGAGAACAATCGAAGTGGCAAGAAAAACCGTCTCAACACCGTCTTGGGCGAGAAGTCCCAGCCCGATAAGAGGCAAGACACCGATGAGCAGCGGAAATAAAGCGCACTGGATCGCGCAGGCGATCGATACGCCCGCACCCAAGGAATCGACTCGGGACTGCAGCGCCCTATGAAAGCTCTTGTGATTCATAATTAGGCTTTGCCTTACGATGGTTTGAGGTTCGACTGACCCACGGCTCGAACCAAAGCCCGTACCGTGTAGTCAATCCACTTGATGTACGTATCGGTTTCTTGGCGACCTCCGCCGTTGCTGTAAAGACGAAGGCTCCGGATGCCGGTCTCGGCGGCAATGCGCTCGGGAAGTCTCGGGTTCTGGGCGCCGAAGAGGAGGACTGAGGGCTTTTCTTGTTTGATCTGCTGCACTAACTCAACGATGTGGCTAGGAGTGGGCTCTATACCGGGCTTTATCTCAATGCTCGCGATTCGCTGCATGCCGAAGCGATTGGCAAAGTAGACCCACTCCGGATGGTATTCGACATACTTTATGCCGCGCAGCGGCGCGCCGATTTGTTCCCAGCGCGCCAGAGCGTTGTCGATTTCGGCGAGATACGCGTTGAGATTCTTATCAAAAACTTCCTGATGGCGCGGGAAATTTCGACCCAGACCGGCGGCAATGTTGCGCGCCGCTATTTTGACGTTGGCGGGATCCAGTATATAGTGCGGGTTCCCCTTGGGGTGCACATCGCCTTCCGCGCGGTCCAGGATCGCGGGTATCTCCAGTACCGGCACTCCTACCGAGCAATCGATATAACCCGGCCTGCCCAGAAGGATCTTGGGATTGTTGGCTACCTCTAAAAGCGCCGGCAGCCATGAGTGCTCGTTATCCAATCCCATAAGCACCAAGACATCGGCACGATTGAGCCTGGGTACAAAGCTCGGCTTCACCGGAAGACCGTGTGGATCCTCTACGCCGGTGCCCAGACTTTCTACGCTGACCAGTTTCTTACCGACCTGGCGCGTGATATCCGCGAGATCGGGAAAGGTCGCTACGACGCGGATCGGCTGAGCAAAAACCCAACCCGGCTGAAAACAAAGAATCACAACCAACAGTACCTTCCAAAGAAAGCGCGGCGATAACATCATACTGTGTTCCTTTCCTTCCTCGGTTTGACAGCTCACAACAGAATCCCTCGTTGAGGTGGTGACGATTCAAGTTGCAGCCGATGAAGATCCGGGAATTGCGGCGCTGCTCGTTGCCGCAGGGCCGTTCTTGTTTGGCATCGAAAAGCGTATGCACGCCTTGGAAACCAAAGCGCCGATGCTCCCCTTTGATGCCCAGAACGCCTTTCATGCCTCCGCCTTGCTGCGCGTTCCTTCTCTCGCGTCACTCAAACTCTCTCTGATCCCTGCATTCGCCGCTCTCCGTCGGTGACTGGACGGGCGGCGAGGCTGCCACGATGAGGCAGAGCGATGCTGTCGCTTTCCTCGCCGCCCTGGGAAGAACCGCTGCATCGCGGTTCTCCGTACCGTTGCACTCCAGCTCGCGATTCAATAACTGATAATTTGATATCAATAAGTAATTCCCCTGTCAAGTTGTGAGCGCGCGCGTGCACGCGCCGGCGGGTCCCTTTCGAGGGTGCCGCTTGCTCTGGCAGCGCTCATCTGGATATATAGGTTCATGGATCGACAAACCCGACAGCGCAACGCCATCCAGCTCGTGCTGAAAGCTTCTGATCGGCCTCTGGGAGTGCAGGAGATTTTTGAGTCCGCGCGCACTATCCTTCCTCAACTCGGAGTCGCCACCGTGTATCGCACCATCAAGACGCTGACCCAGGAAGGGTTGCTGGTTCCTGTGGATATCCCAGGTGAGAATCCGCTGTACGAAGCGGCCGGCAAGAGCCACCATCATCACTTCCGCTGTCGCGGCTGCGCACATGTGTATGAATTGCGGGGCTGCCTACCCAATTTAAGAGATCTGACCCCGGCGGGCTTCAGCTTTGAGGGCCATGAGATCGTGTTGTACGGCCTGTGCTCGTCCTGTGGTCCTGAGCGCACGGCGGCAGACAGACGACATGTCCACACTCCGAAGCGCGCCATCTCTACGCGCGCCAAAATGAAGTAACCGAGACGCTTCAGTCCACGGGTTGACGCGGCCCCCAAAAACCTGGGGAGAACTCGCCTGTCCTACTTAACCCGGGATTCATGCGGACGCGGCGCCGTGTCGGCGGTCGGCGACGCCACCGCCGGCGTGCCGTCACCCTGCTCTTGACAAATGATAATGAGCTATCATATGCATTAGTGTGATCACGATACCTCCGGGAGGAATAATCAATGAACCACCTCAACCGCGCGGCGTTCTTAGTTGTTGTTGCCGCGCTGCTGCTGATCGCCGCGCCACTTAGAGCGCAGCCTCGATACCAAGTCATCGATCTGGGAACCCTGGGCGGGAACCAGAGTTTCGCACTCGACGTCAACATCAAACGGCAAGTAACCGGCAACGCGCGCACCGGAATCACGACGCTGCCCCTGCTCGCCTATCTCTGGGACGATGGCGTGATCACGAACATCGGCGTTCTGCCGGGCAGCAACAATTTCAGCCGCGGCTACGGCATCAACGATCAGGGAGTGATCGTCGGTGAAAGCGATAACAACGCCTCCATGGCTTTCCAATGGGAGGACGGCGCTATGTCGAATCTGGGAACCTTGAATCCCGCCGGCGGGGGAGGCGTGGCCCACGGGATCAATAACCGCGGTCATATCGTCGGGGGTTCGTCGAACGGCCTCAACGTCCGCGCCTTTCTTTACGAGCGGGGAGTTATGGGAGATCTTGGAACCGCGTTAGGAACCCCGAACTCCTTTGGACGTGCCTGGGCCATCAATGAGCAAGGCGTTATCGTCGGCGTTTCGCGGAATGCCTCGGACAGCGCATCTCAAGCTACCCTGTGGTCGGGTGGAATCGGCGGGACGATTCGCAATCTGGGATCGCTCGGCGACGGCAATCGCTTCAGCGAAGCTTTTGCCGTCAGCAACAAAGGCTGGGTCGTAGGTTACTCGATAGTCTCTGGCAGCACTGAGCATGCCTTTCTTTGGCGTGAGGGAATGGGGATGCAGGATTTGGGAACCCTGGGCTTTAATCACAGCCGCGCCACCGACGTCAACTCAGACGGTCAAGTCGTCGGCTTCGCCTCGAACTTTGCCAATTTCCCGTCCTTCGGCGGCGCCGCGTTTATCTGGGAGAACGGGACAGCCACAGATCTGAATTCGCTGATTCCGCCCGGCTCCGGTTGGACGCTGTTATCCGCTGAAGGCATCAACGAGAACGGTGACATCGTCGGCTTTGGAACCTTCAATGGCCAAACGCGAGCGTTTCTCCTCACCCCGCTCGATCGGAGAACTTACTGCTCTCAACTGGGCGATGACCGTAAACCGTCGCTCCTCGATCAGGATGTGTACGAGTTTAGAGGGCTGGCCGGAGAACAGGTCGCCGTGAAACTCTACAAGTGGCCTGGCCTGTCGCACAGCGGCGACCGAGCCAGCATCGTGCTCGTCGACGACATCAAGAGAAAATTTCTCCTAAAAATCGACTCGTCCGCGTTGCCCAGCGAAGTCAAAGCGACTCTGCCGGCGACCGGCGACTATCGCATCATCGTAAGCGAGCAACTCGGCCTGTTCAAAGGCAAGAGTTTCCGCGGCGGCTATTGCATCCGACTGGAGTCCACCGAAGGAGCAGCACTGACGCTGGCGCCGACCGTGTGGGTGGAAACGCCTTGACCCATTGGCCAATGATGAGAAGGTGCGCGCCGCCGCGAGCTATTGCGCGTTAACGAAGCCTTGACGTCTCCGGGCGCTCAGTGTCAAGCTTGGGCAACAGATCCATGGCAATTTACGATATCTCAGAAGCAAAAGGATTGCCCTATGCAATGGAGGTTCGCCCTGCACCGATTGCAGAACAGCCATCCGCGAGTTCGTCCCTTGTCCAGACGCGGCTTGACGATTTCACCTCCTTGGTAAAGCCGCACATCTCGTTTCTTGTTCGATTGGCAAGCAAGCGAATGGGCAGCCGAGACCTGGCGTGGGAAGCCGTGCAGGAGACCCTGTTTACTCTCTGGAAAAGCGGAACGCGCCCGAAGCAACTCCGCCCCTGGCTGGCGCAGACCGTCATTCACCGCTGCCTGCACATGCAGCGCGCGGCGAGGCGGCGGCGCTACTACGAAGAGCTATCGAGCTTGTTTCAAAAGGCCCATCATGGCCGGACTTCGGGCGACCCGGAAGAGGACGTGAAGCGATACTTTCTTCAGCGGATCGTCTCGAAAGCGCTCGATGCGCTGCCTGAAAAGCAGCGGGCGGTGCTCTGGCTGCGCGAAGTAGAGTCGCTGGATTATCGCAGCATCGCCGAACGGCAGCACATTTCCGAAGGGACCGTGCGTTCGCGACTACATCGCGCGCGCGACGCAATGCGCCGGGGGCTGCATGGCCTGCTTGATCGCGAGAATTGCGACCTTTGCAAGGCAACGGGCACAGAGATCTGCGAATGAGAATCACATCATCAGGTGGTCTTGCGCCCTCCCTTGCATGTTGGCCAGTGACCGTTGCAGGATCCGCTCCGTCGAATTGCACGGCGAAAACCGCGGGCGGTTGCCGCCTTGCCGCTTGAACTAATGATAACGAGGCCGCAGCCGAGCTCGACACCATCGTATTCGACAAAACCGGCACTCTGACGACCGGCATGCCGAGTGTCGAGCGCGTGATCTCCTTTGCCGACGAATATACCGCCGATCAGGTTCTTTCACTCGCAGCCAACGGGGAGCTTCACTCCCAGCACCCCTTGGCGCTGGCTATCGTGCACTATGCCCGCGATCGCGAGATCGAAATTCCGTCTCATGACGAGTGCGAAATCTTCGTCGGACGGGGCATGCGGGCTGATTGGCAAGGAAACCAAATTCTCGTCGGTAGCCGCACATTGCTATCGCAGTTTGGCGTGCCGGTTCCCGCTCAAGCCAGCGATATCTACAACGAACATTCGGCGCGTGGCGAAACCATGATGTACGTTGCGCACCAGCAGCGCCTCATCGGCATGATCGGCATCCACACGAGAGTCCGTCCGGAGTCACACACTGCGTTGGCGGAGTTGCGCCGAATCGGCGTGCATCGTTGCATGATGCTCACCGGCGACGAAGAAGAAGCTGCCCGAGCGGTAGCCCAGACCGTAGGCCTGGACGACTGGCGCGCCCAGCTGTCGCCGGAGGAGAAATACAATTTCATCGACGCACTTCGGGCTCGCGGGCACAAAGTCGCGATGGTCGGGGATGGCATCAATGACGCGCCCGCCCTTGCATTGGCGGACGTTGGAATTGCGATGGGACATTCGGGTAGCGATGTGGCTATCGAGAGCGCGGACATCGCCCTGGCCTCAGACAATCTTCACGCGCTCGGGACCACCATACGTTTGAGCCGCAAGACCATCAGCGTCATACGGCAGAACTATGCAATTGCCCTGACCGTCAACGCCGGTGGGATATTGGTCGGTGCTTTGGGAGCGATCAATCCGTTCCTCGCTGCCGCGATGCACAATTTGAGTACGCTGCTTGTAGTATTCAACTCCGCCCGGCTTATCGGATACGATCCCGAGCCTCGCAGCTAGCTAGCTCCCCTTCTAGGGCAGAAAC
>DATBLC010000337.1:0-4801 GCA_036555515.1 Binatia bacterium | reverse complement strand
CTCAATTTGGTTGCCCGATTGAGCGAAAGCGAAACTGGCCGACAAGAGGATCCAAGTAGTGACGAAAAGTAAAGGCGGCCTGCAGATTAAGAACATGACTATGGTTTCCTAGTCATAGGACGTTAGCGGATCCCGCGCGACAATCTGCACCCGCCTTTGAAAGTCAAGTCTTCCTGTTTGATAGGAGTCCAAGAAAAAACGTGCTCATGTCGCTACGTCTTGATGTGCATGGTGCCCAGGGGCGGAATCGAACCACCGACACGCGGATTTTCAGTCCGATCTTCATCAAGCATCACTAAGCACTTGCGCTGCGGAAAATGTCAAACCAGCGGCTGCGGATCAACGACTTCCAAGCGATTTGTCAAACTCTTATCGCATCAGAGCCCCGTTGCAGCGGTTGCTCTAGACCGCCACATCCGCGAGACCGAGTTGCACGCATCCAGGTGGATATTTGACTCTTGCGGTGAGCCCCTACCTTTGGGCTACAGGACCTTGTCGTCGCCGATAGCTTGGCCGCCCTGGGCGGCGCTCGCCCTCTGGGTCATCGCCCGCCCTCTCCTCGCCGCAGCCCACGTGCACTGAATCACCCGGGGAGAAGCTCGGCCGAGCCGCCTGGCTCTTCCCGCCGCGCGTCAGTGCTCCCAGACAATCTCGTGGTTGAGGATCGGTCGCTCGAACTCGACCCCGAGCGCGATGAACTCCTTCGCCAGTGACTGCATCGCCACCAGGCCGTCCATCTGGCGCGCGTCCTCGAGCGAATCCCAGACGCTGACGTTCACCATGGTGCCTGACGCGGCGTCGATCGCGGCGTAGTAGTGGCGCATGCCGCGCAGCTTCTTCAGCTCGGGAGCGAGGAGCGCGTCGGCGGCGATGAGGCGGGCGCGGATCTTCTCGTGCGCGGCGGGCGCGTACGTGCCCCGTGAGATGCGGACGACCGGCATGGGAGCCTCCCTTCTACCCTGGAGCGGTGACGCGCCGACCACGGCCAGCAGCGCGACGACGGGACCGAGGCTACCGAGGCGCATCCGGCGACCATGGCACGACGCTCGCGGCGACTCAACATCGGCCTCGCGGTTGAGTGCGGTCCTCCACAAGCCATCGGTGACCCAGGACGAGGCTTAAAGGGGTAGAGTTTCGATTCTGTTTAGACTTAACCACCTGTGAAAAAAGCATGCTTATCACTTGGGAATTCTCAATCATCTGTTCAGGGAGCGCGGTGAATTCAAGATCGAGAACTTTCCCGCGCCTCACTTCGAGCAGCCGTGCCAGCATGTCGAGTTGTCGAAAACGCCGATTTTGACAGCAAAAGTCGATAAACTGGAAACTGTACCTATCAACCCACAAGTCTGCATCTCAAAGCGAGGTTTTCGGACATTGCGCGCCGTCGCAAAGTCTTGCCGATGGTGGAAGGGTCCTTGATGACCAATGCAGGAACCCCGCCTGTGCATTTTGTCGCGCCGATGCTCGATGCATGTAAATCAGACTCATTGAAATGCTCAGCGGTGAGAGGTTGAGCGAGGGCATGGGACGAACAGCCCCGGCAAAGCTGCCAAGGTGTTCCCATGCCCTCGACGATCTGCTCAGCGGAGCCGAGGCGTCGCTTTGGGCGGCCATTCTCGAACCGGGGCGGAATGACCTCGATGCCTACTTTACGGAGCGCCGGTGCCCCGGCAGCCGCCCCTCGCATCTTCAGGACCGGGGATCGACTTCGGCTGCAGCCCCACGGTAATCGTGACGCCTTTTGGGCGTATCCACCGCCGTCGTCTGAAAACCGACCAGTGGAATTTGGAGAAACTCATCGCAAGATGACGGGCCGCTCCCTCTGCCGGTTTGCTTGGTTCGCGAGGCCAAGGCAACACTTCTGGTCATGGGTCTGTAAATTTTTTTGATTAAGAAAACGGCAGGTGGGTTTTTTTGCCTTAGACGAGATCGATGCTCTCGTTTGCCCGTCAACCCGCAACCGAGTGCGGCTGCATAGGATGGAGGGGATAAATCAGCGCGCAGGCCACTCCGGGCAAAAGCCTACGCAAAGCATTCGTGTTGAAAACTCAAGACGATGTCACTTTGAAAAAATGATCCAGGAAGACCACAGCCCGGCGTCATGTCCGCTTGACCGAGCAAGATAACACGGAATAGCTGGTCGCTTGCAATGCTGAGGCGAGGTCTTTAGGCAAGTTGTAGCGCGCGGCATGAGTCTAGAAATGGATGATCTTGCAAACCGATGGTGGAAGCCCGGCAATCTCCTCGCGGCTTGTGACAGAATTAGCGCCGCCATGGATGATATACGGCATCGTCACGCCAAGCTTTTGCGAGAAGCAATGGTAACCGCAAGGTTCGCAGATATGAGACCGTGGAATCGAGATTGGGAGGTGTGGCTCACACCTCAGAATGAGGAGTTTCCCGATTTCAAGCTCCGATCTGGCAATGAAATTCGATGGTTTGAGCAGGCCGAGGCCAGGTACCCGAGCTTGGGAGAAGAGGAAGCGGACACGAATTGGGTGATCAGGGGTGAAGACCCTGCTGAGCACTTCCAAGAGGGCATGGCGGTCGTCGAGCAGCGGATTGCAAACAAAGCTGCGAAAGGATATCGACCAAAACCGAACCTTCTGATTTACGGCAATTTCTGGAGTGGAGACGTGCGCCAGCATGAGGCCGAGCAGATCATGCTGCCATACCGCCACAGCTTTGATAGTGTGTGGCTTCTATTTTCCGGGGAAGCAATACGGCTTTGGCCTAACCCATGCAGGATCAAAAATAGGCCGCAGAGCGACTAAAATTGACAGGATAAGGGAGAGGCTTCGTACGACGCGGTCTGGTCTGCGATGGCGCTCCCACGTTCAGCCAGGCATCTTACCGGTCGGTCGAATGGTCAGCAGGAAAGTGAAGGTGATCTGCTCAGGACAGCCCGTAGTACGTCGGCGGATAAAGGGGCAAAACAGAAAAAACGTTTTGCACACGCATGGGTCCGACAAGAGCATGCTTTTGGCGTAGCCCAAGAAGACAGCACATGGGATGCGAGTAAGAATTGAAGAAACTCGAAGAACCCCTCAAAAAAGGCTTAGCTGCCAGAGCGGCCACAGGAAGCAATCCTGGGACTGCCTTGGGGAGACGAGTGAAATTCATGTTGACGGCGGCGGCTAGGGAAGGGGATGATCGATATGTTTGAGCGTGGCGGTCTCTTGCGCCTGCCTGAGCCGAGTGAGCAGCATCAAGCCTCCAACGGCCCGCGCAAAGCAAGCCTTGAACTCCATCACATAGATTGCGCGCTTCACCGCGCGGGAGAAAAAGGAATGATCCGCCCGGTCGTAACGCTGGTGCAAGCATGGCCCCGGATGTTAAGGCTCGCCGAAGCAGCGGCATACTGTGGCCGCTCACCGAGCCACCTTCGATTGGAATGCCCGATCCCACCAACGCGCTTTTCCAATGGCGATATGCGCTGGGACCGACACCTACTCGACCAATGGCTTGACAACTTGCAGCACGCTCCTTCAGGACCCACTGATGAAGAAATTGTTTCCAGGCTTCGGTAGATGACGCACGTTCGCGTTCGAGGTTTTAAAATTTTTCGTGACCGTCACGGCCAACCCCGATGCTACCACCGTGCAACAAAAACCTCTGTCGATCTCAGGAAAACTCCGCTGGGGTCGGTGGGGTTTTTTGCCGAATGTGCGCGAATTCAGCAGCTTGCAAAACTGGTTGGCCGCCCGAAACCCGGCACTCTCGGGCTTCTGATAAAGGAGTATCGCGCGTCACCGGCCTTCTGCGAGTTGAGCGCCCGCACCCGCGCCGATTATCAACGCATCTGCGATTTTCTGCAGCCCATCGCCGATACACCCCTCACTCGGATTGATCGCCCTCTCGTTGTTCGCGTTCGTGACCGAATGGTCGAACTGCACAAACGTCATTGGGCCAACTATGCCGCCCGCTTCCTGTCAGTGCTCCTCGGTTGGGGTTATGACAGGGGCTACATGAGCAGCAACCCCGCCATAGGGTTGAAATCAATTCGCCGAGCACGAGGAACACCGGCAGCCAATCGTCCGTGGACTGATCAGGAGCGGGAGACGGTGCTGACAGTGTTGCCGCTGCACCTGATTGCGCTCATGATGTTTTGCGGTCTCGACCCTCAGGATGCGATCCGGCTACCAAAGACAGCACTAAAAGAGGGTTACATCGACTCGCGTCGCGGCAAAACCGAACAACCTGTCTGGATCAAGCTCCCTGCGGCTCTCGTTTCCATTCTTGGCGAAACGCCAATTCATGAGGCTGCGACCGTGGCAGCGAACAGCTTTGGACAGTCATGGACCTCGTCCGGCCTCCAATCATCGTGGCAGAAGATCAAGTGCGGCCTGGAAGCCGAAGGCAAGATCGGATCAGGCCTGACGATGAAAGGCCTGCGCCACAGCGTGGCAACCATTCTTGCTGAAATGGGCCATGACGAGCGCTCGATTGCCGACATGCTGGGGCAGAAGACGGTGGAAATGGCACGGCATTATTCAAAAGCGGCAAACCGCACCAAGAAGATTGACAACATTATCCTTGCTTTCGACACCGAACTGAACAAAAGGCGCACCGAAGTTGTCAAACCTGCCGAGGAAGTGTCAAACCTGCCGACTGAAACAGGCGGGACTTCAAAAAAGCTGAACTGAAATCAACCGGATAATGGTGCCCAGGGGCGGAATCGAACCACCGACACGCGGATTTTCAGTCCGCTGCTCTACCAACTGAGCTACCTGGGCGCCCGACGATTGCAACAGATGCTCGCAACAGATCATCAATCTGGCGCAAGCCTGCCGCGAACCGG